>NZ_JBEPCJ010000106.1:0-36150 GCF_040299565.1 Spirillospora sp. NPDC000708 | reverse complement strand
GAGATCGAACGCCGGGTCGAGATGCGCATGACGCGACAGCGGATCTTGGAGCACGCCGACCCGCTCATGATGTGGGCGATCGTGGACGAGGCCGCGCTACGACGGCCGTTCGGCACGACCGCCGACCGCATCGAGCAGTTGCGGCGCCTGGTCGACGCCGACGAGCGCGAGAACGTGACCGTGCAGGTCATGCCGTTCAGCAAGGGGCTGCACGCGGGCATGGCGTGCGGCTTTGTGATCCTCACCTACGCCGAGGACCCCGCCATCGTCTACATCGAGACGGGCGCCAGCGGTAACGCCTTGTACCTGGACCGGGCCGAGGACCTGGACCGGCATAGTCTGAGATTCCAACATCTACAGGCCACCGCGATGGGCAGGGAAGAATCCGTTAAGTTCCTCTCGGACCTGATCAAAGAGTTGAAGTGAGGACCATGCAGTCACCGTCACGGCCTTCCCCCGCAGACTTCACCGGCGCGCACTGGCGGAAGTCCTCACGCAGCCAGGGCACCGGAGGTGAGTGCGTCGAGGTCGCGCGCATCCCCGGCCTGGTCGGCGTCCGCGACTCCAAGGACCCGGCGGGCCCGGCCCTGGTGTTCGAGCCCGCCGCACTGCGCGCCCTCGCCGCGCAGATCAAGCGAGGAGAGCACCACCTCTAACGGCCAGCGCGAGCAGGGGCCCGGGGACGATGTCCCCGGGCCCCTGCTTTTGCTCTCCGAGTCAGGCGATCGGCACCACGCCGCCGACCAACCGACCGGTACGAGCGGCGGCCGCGAGGCGCTCGCCGATCCGGTCCGGGGCGGTGTGCGAGCCGAGGCCGGAGGCGACCAGGAGCACGCAACCGCCGACCACCGCGGCGGCCGCCGCCCACCCGTCCGGGAGGACGAGCTCGCCGTCGTACAACAACGCCCGATCCGGCTGCGTGAGGGTCAGCCAGTCCGGCCCGAGAGCGGCGCGCCATCCGGCGGCCGCGCCCACCTCGGCGAGCCGGGCGAGATCGGCGACCAGGTCCAGGCCGAGGCCGAGCAGGTGCGCGGCGACCTTGTCGACGCGCTCGCCCCCAGGATCGCCGCCGGCGACGGTATCGGCCAGGTCGACCACCAGGAGCGGCACGTCTCCGGCCAGGCCCGCCGTCGCGGTCGCAGGCCGGGACGCCGCGAGCGACTCGCGCAGCCCGGCCACCTGCCGGACCGGGGCGTCCGGGACGCACCACGGGTGCACGAGCCGCGCTGCGGTCACCAGCCCCTCGCGCAGGAGCACGACCTCCGCGATACCGTCCACCGCGCCGGCGTCTCCGCAGACCGCGCACGTCCACCCGTCCGCACCCGCGCGGGCGAGCTGCTCGACGTCGGCCGGGTCGATCTCGCCGACGAGCTCGGGCGCCACATCCACCGTCAACACCACGTACGCCCTTCCGTTCAGGTCACCGGGTTCCCACGGTAGGGCGGGCACGGGGTCGAGGCGGGCCGATTCCCAGCGTGGCCGGGCTCGGTCGCGGGCTGGGGGAATCGCTGCCGCGGAGCTTCCGGTGCTCGGGCCGTAGACGGCCCTGCGCTCCGGGTCTCCTTGCCCTCGAATCGACCGTGCTGCAGGACGACGGCCGGGACGCCGGTGCAGGTCAGCGCGCCACCGTCAGGCCCGTACGTGGCAGGGGAGACGGGCCGGGTTCGGAGGAGTCAGCAGGAGATCAGGGGAGGGACTCGAAGCCGAGGGAGGGCACCAGGGCGCGCAGTTGCGGGCCCCGATCGGTGACGACGGGCCAGCCGCGGTTACCGGCGATCACAGCGACGTGCGCCGCGACCAGGTCCGGCGGGCCGAAGGGAGAGCGTTCGAGGAGCTCGCCGACCGGAGCGGCGGCGCGATCATCCAGCGGGAAGGAGAGCGTGATGCTCTGCTCGACCAGCGCGGCGAGGGTGAGGCGTCCCTGTGCAGGGACCTGCGACCAGGCCAGCGTGAGCGCCGTCGAGGGCACCGCAAGCGGGATCACCTGGTCAAGCGCCGTCGCGACGAGTGCCCGGGTGTAGTGGGTCCGACCGGTCGCAACGTCGACCAGCGCGGCCACGTCCAGGACGCGGCCCCTCACGAAGCGCGAAGGTGCACGCCGTACTTGTCGGCCGCCGCGGCGTCGACCTCCGCCAACAGCTCGGCGTCGCCGGGCTCGGCGTCCACGCCCAGCGAGCGCCGCGCCCAGGCGTCCGCGCGCCGCTGCTCGGCCGAGTCCTCCGCCGGGCCCCACAACTCGCGCAGCCGCTCCAGGCCCTCCGCCGGCGACACGTGGCCGGGTACCCCGGCCAGCTCGCCGGAGCGCTCGGCAGTCAGCCGCACCAGCGCAGCGGGCAGCCGCTCGGCGTCGAGCTCGTCCACCACCCGGTGCAGCTCGGCCCGCAGCTCGGCCGCTCGCGCGGCGCCGTCCTGGTCGCTCATGGCCCCGAGTGTACGCCGCCGCGCACTGGCAGCCCTGCGGGCTGTAGCGGCCTACGGCCGCCCCCCTTTCTCCCCCGACCCGAGGCCGGATGGTACGTGCCGCCCGGAACCCGTCAAGGGCGCCTACGGCGTCGCTACGCGATGGCCTACGGCCACCCTTGACGGAACCCGCGCGGCACTGGCTCAGGTACTCGTCGGGTCGGGGAAAGAAAGGGGGCGGGGGAGTGAGGGCACGGGGCCCGGTCCCCGCCCGACCGCTGCTCACCACGGGGCCGGACACAAGCCCAAGAGCATCGAATGCACGTTCGACGTAGAGTGCGCATGTGCAGGTGAGAGACCCCGACCAGGACGAGCCGCCCAGGGTGTGCCCCTACGGCCACGACCTCGCCGAGACGGGTACCGATGTGGGTTGGTCGCCCTGCCAGTGCTCGGCCGCGATCGGCGACCGCAGGCGCGGCCTGTGGGGCCGCCCCAACCGGTCCGGCGGCATCCGGCGAGGCCGCGGCGATCACGCCCAGCGGGCCGGCGCCCCCGGATCGCCGATGCCGCCCACGGCCCCGACCGAGGGCGGGAACGGCGCCGGCGGGAACGGCGGCAGCGGCGGCCGCCGCGGTGCGTGACCCTGGTCGAGCGCGGCCCGCGCGTCATCGTCCAGCACGGCCCCGACGAGCTCCAGGACCAGCGGCGGCGAGCACGCCGGCGGGCCCGACCGCCCCGCGCCCCACGGCCCGACGAGCAGGAGCGGCACCTCGCACTGGCCGCACCGGGTGACCCAGACCGTGACCCCGTGCGCCACCCGGGCCGGATGCCGAGCGCCGCGCGGATGGTCGGTCAGCTCGGCGACGTCCGCCCGGCTCCAGCTCGGCAAGTGCGTTCCCCCGGACATGCAGCCGCCATGGTCGACCAGCCGCAGCGAGGCCCGCGAGGAGTGGCCAGCGGTGATGACGGCGGGGACGACGGGCTCGGAGCCCAGGGGATCGCTCATGGGTCGCACCGTAGCCACGCCCGCCCCGTGTTGCGACCGTACGTAGTGGGCTGTATGCATTCTGTGATGCGATCTCGACTCCTGATCCGGGGGACCGGCTGATGTACGGCGATCTCCCGCCCTCCGCGTACTCGCGCATCCCGCCCGAGGCGCCCACGCACCCCGAGCCCGGCCACGTGCCCTACCGGCAGCCCACGCGCCGCCGCTGGCTCGTCCCCGCCGTCGCCGGCCTGCTCGCGGCTTTCGCTGTCGCCGCCGTCATGCAGCTCGCCGACGACGGCGGGCACAGCGGCGCCGACGCCGCCACGAGAACGAGCACCAGGCCGAGCCCGACGAGCGCCAGGACGAGGACGCCGGCGCCCGCAGCGCCGCTCCCGAGCACACCGGCCCCGGCCTCGCCGACGCCCACGAGCGCCAGCCCGACCCCGCGCAGCAAGCCACACCACCACCACAGCCGCACGCACCACCACGGCGCCGCGGCGCCGGCGCCCGCACCCCGACCGAGGCAGGCCCGCCCGCACGCCCACCACCCACGGCCGCGCCCGCACCACCACCACGCCCGACCACGCCACCGCCGCCCCGCCGGATGGGTGCGGACCGAGTGCCGCCGCCGGTACCACGACGCCGCCCACATCGCCGCCTGCCAGGCCGCGCTCGGCGGCATGTTCCGGTAGGGCCCGAGCCGCGAAGAACCTGCGGTGATCTGCCCCGCCGCACGCAGTGCAGTTTTAAAACTGCTACAATGAGAAGCGGAAGGCAGGACCACCACCGAAGGAGCCCGCACCATGACCCTCGCCGCGATCACCCTGGTTGCCGCCCTCGCCGCGCTGCTGCTCTATCTCGCCCCGCTCCCCACGCTCGCCGGCGCGGTCGCCCTCGCCGCGCTCATGCACCCCGCCGCCACCACGGCCGCCGCGCACCTGCTCGCCGTCCTGGTCATTGCCGCCGCCGCCACCGTCACGTGGCGCGAGCTGCGCGGCAGCGGATGGCGCCTGCTCGTCATCCGAAGCTAGTGCAGTTTTAAAACTGGAGCCATCGTGCCGGACAAGCCCCGCCCCCGTCTCGACTGGAGCAAGGCCCGCGTCAGCCCCCAGCCCGAGCCGTGCGTGATCTGCGGAAAGCCCGCGCTGATGCGCAGCCCGGACCGCGACGTCCCCTGTCACAAGACCTGTGCCGAGCAGTGGCTCGGCGACCGCGACCGCTGAGGAGGCCGCCCCGATGATGACCGACACCGCCGCCGCGTGGGTCCGCGAGCACGCATGGACCCCGGCCATGCGCCGTACCTTCGCCGACGTCCCCGGGTTCTTCCTGGCGTGCGCCTGCCAGTACACCGGCGCCGAGTGCCGCCACGGCGACCGGTGCCACCGGCGCGAGCCGCTCACGCTCCCGATCGGCAGCATCCTGCGGCGCGGCGGGGAGCACACCGCCCTCCTTCCCCAGCCCTACGAGCACCCGACGCCGACCGCCACCGGCCCGCGCGTCATCGCCGACGCGCAGGTCTGGTACGCCGATCGCACCTGCCGATGGGTCTGCGACTGCGAGTGCCACAGCGCCGCCGGACGCGCCGCCGTCCTCGCATGGGTGATCAGGACCGGCCTCTACCCCGAGGACGCCACCGAGGACGAGCTCACCCCGCCGGCCTACCGCGCGTACCGCGCCGAGATGGTCACCCGCCGCAGCATCCAGGCCAGCAAGGAGCGCCGCGAGCGCAAGGCCGCCGAGCTCGCCGAGCGGGCGGCCGCCAATGACGCCGAGGCCCGCAGGAAGCGCGACCGCCGCGACGCGATGCGCGAATGGGCCGCCGAGCACCGTTGGCCGATCGGCAAGGGCCGCATCCCGTCCGCCGTTGCCGAGGCGTACGCCGTCGACCAGGAGGACGCCGCCGGACAAGGCGTGATCTTCTAGCGCGCTGCCCTGCCGCTGTAGCGGTCCGGGAGGACCCACCCGCCTATGCTGGCAGTTTTAGAACTGTCGAGAGGAGCGCCGCCATGCCCACCGACGAGCCGACCGAACGCCGCGGCGTCGAGCCCGTTGAGGTCGTCGACCTCGCCGAGCACGCCCAAGCCCTCGCCAAGGCCCGCGCCGCCGGGACCGCGCCCCCGGCCGGGCGCCTGCTCGGCCTGCCCGAGCTGCCCAACGCAGATGTGTGGGTCGACACCGCCGGCGCGGCCGCCGTGACCGGCATCGCGCCCAAGACCATCACCGGATGGCTCAGCAGAGGCGGGCCGAAGGCCCTGCCGTTCCCGGCCGCGCGCCGGTTCCTCTATCGCACCTACTGGCCGCTGTCCGAACTCGAGGATTGGACGGAGGCGTACCGGGCCGAGCAGCAGAGCGGCGCCTAACTGGTGGGGACTGACGGGGCGAACAGGTGGCACGCCCGGTGCCGCAGGTCCTCCGCCGCGACGAGCCGCGCGGCGTCGCCGGCGTCCGCAGCGACCGCACGCCACTCGCCGCAGGTCGTGCAGTCCGGCACGTAGGCCGGGACCCGGTCGAGGTGATCGGCGGTCACGTGCCGGGCGAGTTCCTCCTGAACCAGCAGCGTGGCAGCCTGCCGACCCGCCGCGAGGTGCGAACGGTAGAGCTCGTGCAGGTCCGCGCAGACCACGCACGCGAGCAGCCACGCCGGGGGAGTGGGCAAGGGGGCCATGGCCGCGACCCTACCCCGGCAGAACGGGCGACGGCCCCGGACCGTTGAGGGTCCAGGGCCGCCGCGTACACGCGTCGACGCCTCAGGGGCCGGGATCGAGCCGGGCCCGCGCCGGAGGGAGCGCCCGCCCGCCGGGGGAGAGGCCGGGACGTGGCGAGCGCCGCGGCGTCGAGGACGAGGAGGCGTCGCCAGCGTCGGCTCGGACGCGGACCGGCGGGCCCGCCGGCGTCACCTCCACCACGACCCGCAGGCCGCCATCGCGGCGGTTGGGGAGTTCGGTCTCGTCGCCGACGTGCAGCAGGCCGGAGGCCCGCATCAGCGGGAGCAGGAGCTCGGCGACCTCGCGGACCCGGTCGGGATCGCTGTGCATGATCCGGAGCTGCACCATCACGCCTCCCGCTTCGCGGTGGGCAGCGTGGCCAGCGGCGACCGGCGCCCCGCGGGCGTCGCGCGTACCGCGTCCAGGTCAACGCCCGGGTGCTCGGCGACCGCGTCCAGGTCGAGGGCCCGGTACAGCGGCACGAGCTGCCCGAAGTAGCGCGAGTTCCCCCAGTCGGCCGGCGCCACGACGCCGGCGCGCACGAGGTGCCCGAAGTCGCTGCGCCGGATGCGCAGGTAGGCCGCCGCTTCGTCGGCGACCATCAGCCGCCCGTCCCGCTCGGCCTGTGCCAGCACCGCCGCGGCGTCCGCCCGCCCGGCCAGCGCCTCCAGGGCCCGCCCGCAGTACAGGGGCCGCTCCTTGTACGCGCCGACGACCGGGAGTTGCCCAGTACGGACCAGCTCGCGGACGGCGTCGCCGGACACCTCGATACCGAGCCGCTCGCCGAGCACCTCCACCGCGCGGCCGGCGCCCATGTCCGGCAGCGCCCCGACCTTGGCCCGCAGCTCCTCCAGCCCCTCGCGGATCCGCTCGGCTGCGTCCACCGACCAGCGCCCGCCCGCCCGGTCCGGCCCGTCGACCAGGCCGAGGCGCCGCGCGCGGTCCAGCCACCACCAGTGCGGCACGCCCAGGTGATCGGCCAGCTGTAGCGGCCCGAACGACGACAGCCGCCGCCGCTCCTTCGTCTGCGTCATCACGTACCCCGTTCACCGGCCCGCCGGCAGCCGGGCCGCACTCGCCGGACAGCGCCCACAGGACGCCGAGAACGCCCCGAACGTAACCCCCGCGCGGCCCCCGCCGCAACCGGTTCGCGAACGCCGAAAGTGGCTCTGACCAGTCAACTTTAAAGTACGTTCTTTATCTAGCACGCGTTGACACGTACGTGTCAAAACTGCGAGGATGGAGCCATGACGACGACATCCGCCACCGCCTCAACCGCCGACGCGCCCGCCGACGAGGGCGGCGTCACCTCGCTCCTGGTCGCCGAGCTCGAACGCGTTTGGGCCGCGATCATCCGGCGGCACCCGGATGTGCCGCCGGTCGTGGTCACGCTCGCGTCCGGCACGGTCGGTGTCCCGGCCGGGAGCATCACGCTCGGGCACTTCGCCGGGGCCCGGTGGGAACACCTGGAGCGCGGCGAGCTCGCCGAACTGTTCGTTGCCGGCGAGGGCCTCGCGCGCGGCGCCCGCGACGTGCTCGGCACGCTGCTGCACGAGGCCGCGCACGGCGTCGGCTGGACGCGGGGGATCCGCAACACCTCGCGCCAGGGCCGCTACCACAACACCGAGTACAAGAAGCTCGCTATGGAGCTCGGCCTCACCGTGGCCCGGGTCGACCCGATCGGCTGGTCCGGCACCGACGTGCCCGACACCACCGCCGACGAGTACGCCGACGAGCTCGCCAAGCTCGGCGCGGTGATCCGTGCGCACCGCCGCTCCGAGCACACCGCCTTCACGATCGGCGCCGGGGGAGGCGGCGAGGACGGCGAGGAGGCCGGGGGAGCGGAGGACGTGCGCACCAGCAACAACAACGGCGTGGCGGCGCTGTGCGGCTGCCAGCCGCCCCGCCGGATCCGGATCGCGCCGTCCGTCCTCGCGCTCGGCGAGATCGAGTGCAAGGTCTGCGAGGAGACCTTCATGGACCCGGACGAGGAGGACGAGGGACGATGACCGTTGACGAGCTGCGCGCAGCGCTCGCCGGCCTGCCCGGCGACATGCCCGTGATCCTGGTCGGCGAGGGCGGCGCCTACTCGCCCGCCGCCGGCGTCACCGTCGCCAAGTACCTCGCCACCAGCACGTGGGAGGGCGAGCGGTACGAGCAGGACGAGGCCGCCCCAGACGGCGCCCACCAGGCCGCCTACATCGCTGCTACCTGGTGACTTTAAAGTACGTGCTTAAGGGTGGCCGCCGCGCGGCCACCCTTAACGCGTCTCGGCGCCGCCCTGGTCCGGCCACAGGACGCGCTGATACCCGGCGCGCCAGATGTCGCCCGGGGTAACCACCCGCGCCGCGAGCTCTTCGTACTCCCGCAGCTCGCGCCCCGTCAGCAGCCCCGGGAAGGCGTCGCGGAACGCCCGCAGGTCGGCGATGGGGGAGGAGTGCCAGCAGGCCGCCCGGACGCGCTCGACCAGGCCCGCCGACAGGTTCGCGCCGATGCGCTCCGGGAAGCCCTGCGCTCGGGCCCCGGGCCACCGGCCGGAGACCGCCGTTTCCGGCGCCGCCGGCCAGTCGTGATCCCATCCGCGCTCCGCCAGCTCGGCGCGCACGCCGAGCGCCAGGACCGCCGCGGCGGTGTCGAGCAGCTCGCCCCGCTCGCGCAGGCCGGCGAGCCACGCCACCCGGGCCAGCTTGACCCGCGCCCGCTCGGCGCCGCTGAGCCCGGAGTCGTCCCAGCGCGGATCGTCGGCGACCAGCAGCCACCGGCGCGCCCGCTCGCCATCGACGAGCGCCGTCAGCCGGTCCGCCGTCCCGAGCCGCACCCACGCCACGACACGCACGAGCCCCTCAGCCACAGAAGAAACTTCCTTCTCTCGGAATCAGAGAACGTACTTTTTAGTTCGCCGGTCAGCGGCCATCTTGCCCGCTCAGCAGCGGGCGCGCGATACGGGCCGCGACCAAATAGTGACGCGACACGCACCCAAAGTCCCACCTGTGGGCCCAGACCTCCGCCATGATCTCCCGCATGGCTACCCCGATCGGCGCACAGCAACGGCGCAAGAAGAGGCGCCGGGCGAACGGCCCCGGCGTGGAGCTCAAAGCGCGTGTCACCCCGGAGATACGCGAGCTCGCCACGCACGGCGCCGCAGCTCGCAACGTCACCCTCGCGCGCTACATCGAAATGCTGATCGAAGAGGACGAGATCGCTCTTCACCGTCAGCGGCAGCACCAGGAGCAGGACGGCCGGGACGAGGCCGCCGAGCTATCGGCGTAGCGGCCCCGAGGCCACCCGAGGAGGACAGAGCATGAGCTGATCGAGCCGACAGGCTCGGAGAAAAGCAAGAGGCCCCAAGCGCAACTGGCGTCGGAACCTAACGCGCTCTAGGGCCTCTCCCCCAACACCCGGTCCCGACCGGCGGCTTTCTGTTGCCTCGAAACCGGGCCGAACGTCAGGAGCCCAGGATAGCCGACAGCCATGGGCTGAGTCTTCTATGCCCTAATTCGGGCGAGTCGCAGCAGGTCAGCGACCCGAACTCAGCCGACACGCCAGCAGCGCCACCCGCTCGGCGGGCATCTTGGTGCCCTCTCCGAGCCTTTGTCACGTACGTGTCAAAGGGCGATGCCGACGAGCGCCGGGCCCTCGCGGAGATCTGCCGCGACGCCGTCAAGCGCTGGTTCGCCCGGCTCGGCGTCCTCGCCCTGGCGGTCGCGCTCGCCGCGGCGGCCGCGCGGGTCCGCTACAGTGCCCGCCCGCCCCGGCCGGCGTCCAGCGACGGCCGCATGGTCCTGCCGGGGATGCGCCGCGCGACCTGGTACCGCACGGCCCGGCTGGTCGAGGCCCGCGCCGTCGCCGAGTTCGGCCAGGCCCGCCCCGGCCCCAAGCCGAAGGCGGCGGCCGCGCCGACGACGGCGCAGGAGGCCGAGGCCCGGGTTGCCGACGAGGCCGCCGCCGAGTGGCGGCGCGCGTTCACCGGCAAGCCCGTCCGGCAGATGATCGGGATGCTCGGCGACTACGCCGACGACGCCGGGCGCATCGCCAACGCCGGGCGGTTCCTCGCCTGCTACCGCAAGGCGTTCCAGTGCAGCCAGGCCGCCGCGTACGCCCACTGGCGGACCGTCCGGGAGCTCGGCCTCGTGCGGCAGACCCGGCACTCGGCCGGGCACCGCGGCGCCACCGGTCCCGCGGGCGCCGCCGACCGCTGCGCCCGCTACGTGCTGTGCTGGCCGTCCGCGCTGCTCCCCGACGCGCTGCCCGCCGAGGCCGACGCCAAGACCGCCGGGCCCCTCGCCGCGGCCGCCGCCCAGTGGGACGCCCACGCGGGCGAGGCCCTCGCCGCAGCCGATGATCTGGTCCTGTACCGGTACGGCGCCGCCACGACCACCCAGGACACCGGCCCCGACGAGCTCGCCGCACGGGCCGAACCCGCCGCCCCTGTGGATAACCCCAACCGCCCCAGCCTCTATTACCTGGAGGCGTGGCCTCTATACGCGAGGGTTTCTCCCCCCTCCCCTCCTCACCCCCCCATCCGGCGGGGTGACAGGCCGTTGTCACGACGGCCCGGGGGGCTCAACGACTACGACAGGGCCGCAGCGCGAGCGATCTTGAACCGGTGCCGTGATCACTGGGCTAGCCAGGGACAACAGCTCTCCGAGGAGGAGATCGCCCAGCTTAGCGGGCTGGTCGCGCTGGTGTCCCGGTACACCGCGCACCTGTCCGCCGGCGACCTGGTCGACATCCTCACCGAGCGCGTCCGCTCGGCGCGCGATCTGGCCGGCCTGCTGCGCTACCGCCTACAAGCCCTGCTGCGCGACCTGCGGCGCCGCCGGAACCTGCCCGTCGACGAGACCGGCGAGCACTACGCCGATCGGCTCGACCGCGCCCGGAAGGTGCCGGTCGCCGAGTCGATCGCCCAGCACGAGGCCGCCGCCGACAGCCGCGCCGAGATGCGGGCCGAGCTGGACGCCGCCCGCGCCCGCATCGCCGCCCGCCAGGCCAAGCGACGCATGGCAGCCGAGCAGGCCCGCGCCGCCCACTGGCCCCGCTGGTGCCCGCCGCCGCGGCGCCCCGCCACCGAGGCCGAGGACGTGCTCGGCGCCGAGCTCATCGCCCGGGGAATCGTCCCCGCGCCCCGGCGCCCCGGCGCGGTCGAGTCGCCCGAGGAGTTCGCCGCCGAGCTCGCCGCCCAGGGCATCACGCCCGAGGACGAGCTCGCCGCCGAGGCGGTCACCCCGTGGACCTCCCACAGCATGTCGCCGCTCTTCCAGGCCGTGGTGAACGCCAACGCCTCAGCCGAGCAGCAGGCCCACCGGCAGGCCGCCCGCGACCTCCCGCCGCTCGCCGAGGCGCTCGGCGAGCTCGACCACCTCCCCGAGACCCACCGCCCCCGGTAACAGCCGTCGCCTGTGGTGAAGAACCCCCAGCCCTTCGGGCTGGTAGCGGCCTTCGGCCGCCCCCCTTTTCCCTCCCAACCGAGGTCGGATGGTACGCGGGCCGCAGAACCCGTCAAGGGCGCCTACGGCGTCGCTACGCGATGGCCTACGGCCACCCTTGACGGAACCATGCAGCCCGCTGGCTCAGGATCTTGTCGGTCGGGAGGAAAAAAGGGGGCGGGGAGGGGAGGTCACGGGGCCCGGTCCCCGTCCGGCCGCTGCTGAGCACGGGGCCGGGGATAAGCCGCCCACCCGCCGCACGGCCCCCGCTCCCTGCGCGGCGTTCCCGTGGTCGCACGGGCGGGCGAGGGAGGGCGACCAGGCCCGGACGACGAGCACCAGGAGCACGAGCTCGGCCCCGCCGGCGCCCGCACCACCCGGGCCGCTCGGCACGGAGCGCCGCCGACGCCGCGCCGCGATGAGCACGGGCACCACCGCCGAGACAGCCGCGCTCGCCGCGGCCGCGACGACGCCCGCCATCGACTGCACAACCAGGATCGTTGTCATGCAGCCAGGCCACACCCCCGCACCAGGTGAACCGCCGGGAGAACGACCAGGAGATCAGCCGGGAGATTCACCGCCACCGTAGATGCAGTTTTAAAACTGCTATCATGGAGCGTGGAGAATCAGCCAAGAGGAGGCGCGTCATGAAGTGCACCGGAGCGATCATCTTCCACGACGACGAGGACGACGAGCCCACCGGCATGTGGTGCTGGGTCTGCGGGTCCGAGGACCACGACCCGCGCCCGAGCTGCATAGACGACTGACCCACAGACCAGAGCGGGCCCCTGGGCAACCAGGGGCCCCGTTGCCGTTAGCGGTCGAAGACGGCCCCGACGAGCTCGGCGACCTCGCTTTGACCGGCCCGGAAGTACCGGCCCGAGGTCGCCACCGAGGCGTGGCCGAGGAGGTATTGCACCTGCGCAGGGTCGGCGCCGCCGCGGCGTAGCCGCGTGCCGTAGGTGTGCCGGAGCCGATGCGGACGCAGGCCCGACAGCCCGGCCGCCTCGCCGACCGCCAGGACCACGGCAGTGATGCCGGAGATGCCCAGCGGCCCGCGCTGCCCCAGCCACAGCGGCCCGTCCTCACGGCCGCGCTCGGCGAGGTAGTCCAGCACCGCCGCACGAGCAGCAGCCGGGAGCGGCACCTCGCGCACCTGGTCGCCCTTGCCGTGCAGCCGGACCACGCCCGTGCGCGCGGTCACCGCGACGTCGCGCACCTCCAGCCGCGCGCACTCCTCCACCCGGGCGCCGGAGTACAGCAGCACCGCGACGATCGCCCGGTCCCGGGGCCCGCGCCGCGCGGCCGCGCGCTCGACCGCGCCGGCCTGCCGGTCGTCCAGGGCGTCCGGCTCGCCGGGCGGCTCGACCCGCAGCGGCCGGATCGTCAGCCGCAGGCCCGCGAGCTCGTACAACAGCCCCACCGCCGCGCGGCCCTGGTTGACGGTGGCGACCGAGGCCCGCGCGTCCAGCAGCGACCGGCGCCACGCCTTCACCGCGGCGTCCGCGCCGACCACATCGGCGAACGCATCCGGGTGCAGCTCGGCGCCGCCCTGCTCGACCAGCCACCGCACGAACGCCCGGCAGTTGCGCCGGTAGGCCCGCACCGTGTGCGCCGACAGGGCGGCCCGGTCGAGGTGGCGCTCGACGTCGACCAGGGCGCGCCCGGCGGCATCCACGACGCCAGCGACGGCGGCCGCCGTCCGTTCGGCCGAGATCGCCGAGGCCGCGCCCGCCGCCGTGGTGTACGGCTCGACCTCCGGCCGCAGCGCGACCACCTCGCCGCCCGACCCGGACCGGCTGTTACCGGCCGCCATCAGTCGGCGCCGCCCGCGCGGGCCGCGAGGAGCCGTTCCCGCTCGCGGACCAGCTCGACCGGGATCGGGTGATCGGTCGCAGCGTGCCACGCCTCGTGCGCCTTGAGCCCGTCGTCGGAGCCGCGGGCGGGCGCGTCGCCGTCGTACCAGACCATCGCCCCGCAGCGCGGGCACACGCCGTAGTGGACGCGCGGCCCGGACGCCGGCTCGATGACGTCCACCCACCACCCGGCGAGCCCGATCGGCATGCCCTCGTACAACGGCTCCACCGTCCAGACCCCGGCCGGCGGGCTCGCCGAGTCCGCCGCGGTGCTCCAGCTCGGCCCGCTCTTCGCGTCCACCGCGCCCTCCCGCTGTTATCCGCTGAGTTTCGCCCCCGCCGTCGAAGGCGCGCGGAGCACGTTATCCGCTGAGTCCGACAGTCAGCCCAGCGGATAAGACTCATTATCCACTGAGTGCCGGTCGAGACCTCTGCCTGTGACCACACGGCTTCTTTCTTTTTCTTTATTTCCTTACTTTCCTTACATTCTTTCGAGAAGGAAAGTAGACTAGGGGGCATGACCAACGACGAGCCCGCCGGCGCCGCCACGACTACGGCGGCCGATACCTGCACCTGGCCGTTGGCCCGCCGCGAGAACGTCGCGGTCGGCGCCCCGGACGAATTCGAGACCTGCCCCGAGCCGCGGCGGCCGCGCGCCGGGGACACCGGGCGCCGCCCCAAGTACTGCGCCCAGCACGATGACCCGGTCGCCGCGCACAAGCGCCGCGCTGCCCTGCGGGCGCAGGCCGGGCGAGCGACCCAGGCGGACGCCGAGACGCCGGTGACCGCGACCCGCGACCGCGCCGCGCAGATCACTCAGCTCACACTCCCCCAGCAGCTCGCCGGGCTGGAGGCGACCATGGCCGAGCTGCGCGAGCTGATGGCCACCGCCGGCGACCCGGACGCGATGCTCACCGAGATCTCCACCATCCGGTCACGGGCGGCCACCGAGGTCGCCGCCGCCAACGAGCGCGCGGCCGAGGCCGAGCAGGGGCGGCTCGCCGCCGCCGAGGCGCTCGCCGCCGCCCGCGCCGAACTCGAGGAGGCGACCGACACCGCCGAGGCCGCGATCGCCCGCATGGAGCAGGCCGAGGCCGCCCGCGAAGCCGCCGAGGACACCGCCCGCGCGGCCGACCAGCGCGCCGAGCAGGCCGACGCCGACGCCGCCGCCCGGATCGAGCAGGCCCGCGCCGAGGCCGAGCGGCAGGTCACCGCCGCCCGGGATGAGGCTGAGCAGGCCCGCGGCGAGGCCCGCGATGCCCGCAACGACGCGGCCGAGCAGATCGCCGCCGCACGCCGGGAGGCCGAGGAGCAGGTGACCGCCGCTCGCGCCGCCGCCGAAAGCCAAGCGGCCCGGGTGCGAGACGAAGCGGCCGCCCAGATCGCGGCCGCGCAGCAAGCCGCCGATCGCCAGATCGCCCAGGGCCGCCAGAACGCCGAGCAGCGGATCGCGGCCGCCGAACGCGCCGCCGCCGAGCAGATCGAGCAGGCCCGCGCCGAGGCCGAGCGAGCACGCGCCGAAACCGAGCAGGTCCGCGCGGAGGCCGAGCGGCGCGTCGCCGAGATCGAGCGGGACGCAGCCCGGTCGCAGCAGGCTGCCGAGGAGCTGCGGGCCGAGCTGGAGCGGGTGCGCGAGGACGCCGACCGCGACCGAACCGCCGCGCGCACCGACCTACAGGCCGCCCGGGAGGAGACCGCCCGCGTCCGCCAGGAGGCCGCCCAGCAGATCACCGAGGCCCGCGCCGCCATCGACCACGAGCGCGAACTCGCCGCCGAACGCCTCGCCGACCAGCGCGAACGCGCTCAGCGGGCCGAGCAGCTCGCCGACCAGGCCGCCGACCGTGCCGACCGCGCCGAGACCCGTGCCGAGCGTCTCGCCGACCGGCTCGCGCAGATCCGTCAGGATGACGGCGACGGCCCTCCAGCCGAGTCCAAGGGTCGTAGCCGACGCGGGAAGGCCGAGCAGTGATCACCGAGCATCAGTGGTCCATGGAAACGCTCAAGACCCCCTGGAAGGACGCGCTGTCGTTCCTGGTCCGGCCCCTGATCGCGGGGCAACCGTACGACTACCGGACCGAGCATGACCTTCACCGGGCGGTGAGCGGCACGCTCGGCAACGCCGGCGTCCGGTTCGCCCACGAGTTCGCGCTCACCTCGACCGAACGCATCGACTTCATCAGCCGCGGCGTGGGCATCGAGGTCAAGACCACCGGCACGATCGCCGAGGTCGGCGCGCAACTGCGCCGCTACGGCAACACCGGACGGCTCTCGGCCCTGATGCTGGTCACCACCTGCGCCGAACACCGAAGAGTGCCCGTGCACGGTTACGGAGTCCCGACCGCGATCATTCACGTGTACGCCTGGCGGCGCTGGTGGGCATGAACCGTTGAGTCCCCCAGGGCCCGGCCAGCAGCTCGCCGAGCAGGCCGCCCGGGCCGCCGGCGCCACGCCACACGACGATGACCACGACCAGGGCGGACGAACCAAACGCCGCCGCGAGCCCCCAGGAGGGATGACCAGTGGCGACCAACGACCAGGACCAGGGCGAACGCCTCAGTGACGAGGAGTGGCGCGCGCAGGTCGACAGCCAAGAGCACCTCATCCGGTACGGGTACGGCCTGCCGCCCCGCACCCCGGCCGAGCGCGCCGCCTACGCAGAGTTCGCCGAGCTCGACGCCGACGCCCCGCCGTTCGCGATCCGCAAGCTGCCGCCGCCCGAGGGCATCACCGATGCCGATATCCGCGCCCGCGCCGAACGGATGGTCTCCCCCTGGCGCAGGCCGTCCAACAGCCCCCCGGCCACCGGTGAACCGCCCTGGTAGCCCACCGAAGAGCAGGAGGCCGACCCGATGCACCCCTCTCCCCGATGGATCGCAGCCGCGTTCGCCGGCTGGACGTTGACGATGGGTGTCGCGTGCGCCGCCGGGGCGCTGTGGCGCGGCGAGTCCCTGGTCAGCAGCGTCTTAGGCGGTCTGGGTATCGCCGCCGCGTTCACCGTGCTCAGCGTCGCTGTGGAACACCAGGAGTGGAGCACCGGCCCCGAGGCCCGCGCCGAGCGGCGCCGCCGCGAGGCCGAGGAGCTGCGCCGCATGGTGTACGGCGACGAGCAGCCCCCGGACGTGCCCCGATGAGCCGCCGCAGCGCCGAGCCCGCGCAGCCGACGACCGGGCAACTGACGTTCGAGGACGCGCTCAACGAGCTCGACGCCGAGCGGGTCCAGGAGGACGGCGGCGAGGCCGGCGGCGCCGGGGCCGGACGGCCCGGCAGCGGAACCGAGCGGGACGACGGGCGCGCCGCTTGGGTTGCCGCACCGGCCGCCGGGACATCGAGCGGGGACGTTGCGGAGCCGAGCGAGGCGGCACAGCTCACCCTTGGCGGCATCCCTGCCGGCGGCCGCGCGCGAGGGCTCGGCGGGACGGTGCCGAGCGAGATCTGGCGGTCGCTGCTCGACCACGCCGACACCCGCCGCCGTTATCAAGCGCGGGTCTACCGGCGCGAAGCGGACCGGTGCTGGTACTGGCTCGGAGCCGTGTCCGACACCGGGCACGGCAAGCTCAAGGCGTCCCGCGCCGCCGGGCCGTCGATCGTGGTAACAGCCCACGTGTACGGGTGGCAGCTCGCCCACGGGCTGATCGCGGCCCGCCC
This sequence comes from Spirillospora sp. NPDC000708, assembly GCF_040299565.1. Classification (NCBI taxonomy): domain Bacteria; kingdom Bacillati; phylum Actinomycetota; class Actinomycetes; order Streptosporangiales; family Thermomonosporaceae; genus Spirillospora; species Spirillospora sp. NPDC000708. Next base: position 19,130 of record NZ_JBEPCJ010000106.1, on the reverse strand, counting down.
CGGCGAGGACCTGGTGATCGGGCACCGCTGCGACGAGCCGAGCTGTCAGAACCCCGAGCATTGGGAGCTCATCCCGCGGGCGCGCAACGGCGAGGACTACCGGGCCCGCCGCTACCGCGGGTCCGGGCCGCTGGCCGACCGCCGCGGCGCGCACGGCCGCGCGGTCGCGATCCGGGAGGCGATCAAGGCGGCGAGGTCCGCCGGGGCCGACGTTGAGGCCGCTATCGCGGCCGCGAGCGTCGCCGGCGTCGACCAGGCGCCCGGCCTGTTCTAGTCGCGGATGCTCGGATCGGCGGGCGCTACGTAGGCCGGGAACCGGCGGGCCGCAGCCTCCGCCAGCCGCGCCACGGTCGCCGCATCGTGCACCGCCGGCAGGCCGGTGATCCACCGCCGGACCTGCCGCGCCCGCAGCAGCGGAATCCCTTCGATTTCCGGCCGCCGCCAATACGGCAGGCGGGCCCCGTGAATGGCGAGAACGGCGTGAGCTGTTACCGGGGCGCCGATATCGGCGGAGAGCCCTTGCGTGACGCGTCGCCGCTCCAGCGCGGTCGCTGCGACGATTTTCGCGCCTTTGGTCCGGCCGACGAACACCCGGCCGCGCCGGGCCTTGACCATCGTATGCCGGTGCCAGTTCTTGGAGTCGACCACGACGGGCCCGCAGGGCCCGATCACGAGATGGTCGATGTTTGCGGTATCGCCGGGCCGGTCGAGGGCCCGGTCATGTAGGACGGTGTATCCGCGCCGCTCCAGCGGCCGCAGGTACCGCGCGGTTGACCGCTCCCCTACCGCGCCGCGCCGCCACTTCGCGGCGTCGTCGTTGCGGCGCGTGGAAATGGCGACCAGAACGCCGATGGCGATCACGGCCAGGCCGAGGGCGGCGCGGGCCGAGCCGGTCAGCCACCAGGACGCGGCGAAAACCGTGATGACGGCCGCGGCGTACAGCGCCAGGCGGCGCCAGCGCCCTTGCCGGGCGAGTTCCCGCGCCATTTCACGCGCGGATGCTCCCGCGCCCGCAGGGCGCGCAGGACGGGCAGTCACGAGGGGGCTCCCTTTCGCCGAGGCCGCGCCCAAAACGCGCGCCGGTAACAGTTCCAGAATGCCGCGCCGCTCCCGCGCGGGCCGGGCGATCCGATGTTTTCGGCGGCGTTGCCGCCGACCGCAACCGGCCGCGCCGTGCCCGGTCCCCCGGCGCTGCGCGGCCCCCGTCCAGCAGCCGCCGGCGCCCGCCCCATCCGGCACGCTCGGTAACAGCCCACGCGCCGCGCCGCCGCCGCCCAGTGACACCACTGCGACCAGATCACCATCGGTCACCGCCCAGCCAGGCCCACAGCTCACCACCCCACGCACCTCTCCGCCACCGTCACCTCCAGCACCCTGCCGCCCCTCCACCATCGCACCCTCAGCACTCCCCGCCTACCGCTCTTCACAACCCTCACACCTACGCATTATTAATGATCATGGTAGGCTAGTCGCTGCGCGATGATCTTCTAGTGTCGCGCCGCAGGTCACCGGCCCGGACGCGGGCCGCCGTCGCCGAAGGGGGGTCGCCCGATGTTGAGCATCGCTCCCGGCTATGACCCCAAGTACCTCACCCGGCAGGTCGGCCGCGGCGCGGAGAACTACTACCTGTCAGCGGTCGCCGAGCACGGCGAGCCGCCCGGGGTGTGGTGGGGCCGGGGCGCTGAGGCGCTCGGCCTGGAGCCCGGCGGCGAGATCGACGGCCCGGTTTTCGAGGCGCTGTACGAGCATTTCCTTGACCCGCGAGACCCCTCGTTCTCGGACCCGGATGTCCCCACCGAAGACAAGGCCAGGCTCGGCCGCAGAAAGTCCCGCTTTCAGTCGTGGGAGACCATCTACGAGAAGTCGCTCAAGTCGGAGCCGGAGGCGTCGCCGGAGCGGCGGGAAGAGCTGCGGATCGCAGCGAAAGGCCAGGCGCGGCAGGCGGTCATCCACCACGACGCGACCTTTAGCCCGGCGAAGTCCGTGACGCTTGTGCACGCCGGTCTTCTGGCGGCCGGGCGCCGCGCCGAGACCGAGGGAAACGCCGCCCTTGCGGCGCAGTACCGGCAGGCCGCCGATGTGGTCTGGGATGGCGTGATGGCGGGCGCAGACGCCAGCCTCCGCTATCTCCAGGAGCACGCCGGCGAGGCCCGCACCGGGTATCACGGCGCGAAGGTCGCGGGACGGACCACGGGCCGGTGGATCGAGGGCGGCGGTTGGGTCGTCGGCAGGTTCCGGCAGCACACCAACCGTGACGGCGACCCGCAATTGCACGTCCACCAAGCGATTCTCAACCGGCAGGAATGCGCGGACGGGAAATGGCGGGCGCTGGACGGCATGGCGATTTACCGGGCTCGTCCGGCGGCCGCCGCGCACGGCGAACGCGTCATGGAGGAGTTCCTCACCCGCCGTCTGGGGCTGGAATTCAAGTCCCGGCCGGACGGGCAGGGCCGCGAGGTCGTCGGGGTCTCCCCCGAGCTCGTCGCCGAGTTCTCGACGCGGCGGGCCGCGATCACGGCCGAGCTGGAGAAGCGGGTGGAGGCGTATGTGGCCGCGCACGGCCGGCAGCCGTCCCCGCGGGCGATGTTCCTGCTCGCGCAGGAGGTCACCAAGGAGACCAAGAACCCCAAGCCCAAGAGCAAGGACGTCCCCTCCCCCGCCGAGCAGCTCCAGCAGTGGGAGCAGCGCACCACCGCCGCCGAGGTGCAGAAGCTCAGCGGCGTACCGGCCGACACGCTCGGCCGGGTCGAGCCCGGGACGCCGGCGCAGGAGCTCGCCGACGCCGACATGGACGCCGTGTTGCAGGCCGCCATCGCCGACGTGCAGCGGGACTCGGCGACGTGGACGCGGTACGAGCTCACGCGGGCGATCAACCGGCACCTTCCGGACTACCTCGGAGGGCTGCACCCCGAGCGGGTCGAGGCGCTGCTTGAGGGGTTGACCGATGCCGCGCTTGACCCGGCCGGACCGGCGGCGGTGCGGTTGCTGAACGCGCCGGACGTGGTCGACGTCCCGGCGGATCTGCGCCGCGAGGACGGCCGCAGCGTCTACCTCGCGCAGGCCGCCGAGCGGTACACCACGGCCGGGCAGCTCGACCGCGAAGCGGCGCTCTTGGCCGCCGCGCTTGGTCCCGGGGCGCCGCGCTTGAGTCCCGAGCAGGCCGCCGAGGCGGTCGGGATCAGTGCTCAGGAGGCCAAGCGGCGCACGCTCGCCGGGGAGCAGGTGCCTGAGGCGAGCGGGCCGCGCCCCTACGACGACCAGCACCGCGTGATCACGGGCATCCTGACGTCCGGGCGCCGCACGGACGTGTTGGTGGGCGCCGCCGGAACGGGCAAGAGCTTCACCGTCTCGCGGCTCGCGGACGCGTGGCGGCAGACGATGGGCGCGCCCGCGCTCGGCCTCACCACCTCGCAGAACGCCGCCGGAGTCCTCAAGCGCGAGGGCCTGGACGAGGCGATGAACATCGCCCGCTGGCTGCGTGCAGTGGACCAGGGCGAGTCGTCGCTCCGGCCGGGGCAACTGGTGGTGGTGGACGAGGCGTCCATGGTCAGCACCGAGCACCTGGCGCAGATTCAGGACCTCGCGAACGCGGCCGGCGCCAAGGTCGTGTGGGCCGGTGACGACGGTCAGCTCAGCGCGCCGGAGGCGGGCGGGTCGATGCGCCGCGCCGTCGAGGTCGGCGGCGCCCACCGCCTCGAAACGGTGGTGCGCTTCAAGGCGCAGTGGGAGCGGGAAGCCTCGCTGCAACTGCGCGAGGGACGGCCGGAGGCCCTCACCGCCTACGACCAGCACGGCCGACTCAGGGACGGCACCCGCGAGGAGATGGAAGCCGCCGCGGTTGAGGGCTACCTCGCCGACTACCTCGCCGGGCGCCAAACTCTGCTGCTGGCAGCCACCAACGAGCAGGCCGCCGAACTCTCCGGCCGCATCCGTGACGAACTCCGAGCGCTCGGCCGTATCGGCGGCCGCGAGACGACCCTCGGAGACGGGAACCGGGCCTCGATCGGTGATCTCGTCACCGCCCGCAGGAACACCGATCTGGAGGACAGCGACACCGGCCGCCGTGCGCCCTCCGCCGAGTTCAGCCCGGTTGAGGGTGATGACAGCATTCCGCCGAGCGAGATCACCAACCGCGACGTTCTAAAGATCGGCGCCGTCCTCGATGACGGGTCGATCATCGCTCACCTGGTCGGCGACGATGGCCAGCTTGGCGCCAGGGTCACGCTCAGCCGTGACTACGTGCGGGAGAACGTCGAGCTTGGCTATGCCGGGACGGTGCACTCGGCGCAGGGCCGCACGGTAGATACCGCGCACGCGCTCCCGGGCCAGGGGACGACTCGGGAAATGCTGTACGTGATGCTGACGCGCGGCCGCTGGTCGAACGTCGCCTACGTCGGCACCGAGGCCGAGCGCGTCGCCGACCTGCGGCCGGGGCCCGACCAGGCGCGCGACCGGTCCGCCGAGCTGCTCGGCCAGGAGACGCCCGCAGGCCCGCACCAGGACCCGCAGCTCGTGGGAGACCGGATCTCGATCCTGTCGGCCTGCCTGGAGCAGCAGGAAGCCGACCAGACCGCGCAAGAAGCCCTCGTGGAGGAGGGCGAGCGTCCCCGGCACATGGCGCACCTGGGCGCGATGTGGACCGACCAGATTCGCGAGGAGCTCCCGAAGGCGTACATCCGCCGCGCCCAGGAGGCCGGGGTGCTGTCCCCGGGCGACGCCGAGCGGCTGCGCGAGGACGACGCGCTCGGCACGCTCGGCCGCCTGCTGAGGCAGATCGAGATGTCCGGCCGCGACGCTCAAACGATCTTCCATGACGCCATCGCCGAGCGCGAGCTCGGCTCCGCCGACTCGGCCGCGCAGGTGCTGACGTGGCGGATCGGGCAGGCCGCCGAGGAGCGCGGGATCAACCTGGATCGGCTGGAGATCGCCGAGGAGCTGATCGGCGCGACGTGGGCGGAGCGGACCCCGACGACCGGCGACGAGCGCACCGACCGGTTCCTGGCCGACCTCGCAGAGCGGCAGCAGCTCCGCGAGGCCGAGCTCGGCTACGACGCCATCCAGCAGCCGCCGGCGTTCCTGGTCGAGCAGCTCGGCACGCCGCCGCCGGTGGACGACATCGCCGCCCGCGTCAGGTGGGCGGAGCGCGCGGGCCGGGTCATGGCCTACCGGGAGCAGTACGGGCACGTCTCCGAGACAGACGCGCTCGGCCCGGCGCCGTCGAGGACCTCGCCCGAGCAGCGCGCGGCATGGTGGGGAGCTCACGACGCGCTCGGCCGCCCGGACGCCTCGCGGGAGATCCGCAGCGCCAGCGACGGCGAGCTGTGGGTGATGCGGGCCCGCTACGAGCGCGCGGCCAAGTGGGCGCCGGCCTACGTCGGTCCCGAGCTCGGCCAGGTCGCCCGCGAGGCCCGCGAGCGCGAGGCCGAGGCCGTCCGGCTACGCGCCCGCGCCGCCGCGATCCAGGGCCGCGACGCCGACGCCGCCGCGGCGCTCGCCGCCCGCGCCGAGGGACAGGAGACGCTCGCCGCGACACTGCGGCAGCGGGAGGCCGCGCTCACCGAGATCCACGAGGCGCGGCAGGCGTGGAGCAAGGCGACCGAGGACGAGGCACTGATGGCGATGCGTGCCGATGCCGAACTCCGGCGCCGCGAGCACGTCGACGCCGACCGGTTGCCGCCACTGCACGTCGACCAGGCCGACGCCGCTACCCGCGCCGAGCAGGAGCGTGCGGCAGCCCGCGCCGCCGAGCAGGCGCAGCGCGAGGAGGCCGCCCGCGCCGCCGAGCGCGCGGTCCCCGCCGGTCAGCTCGCCCTTGACCTGGACGACCCGCAGATCCGTACCGCCGACGCTTGGACCAGCAGGCCCGCAGTCGCCGAGCGCGCCCAGGACTGGCAGGACCGGCCATGGTGGACGTGGCCGGAGATCGTGCGTGCCGAGGACGAGCGGCGCGCCATCGACCAGCACCGGCGGGCATGGATGCGCGGCGAGGTCGCCGACCCGCCGCCGCAGCCCGAGCCGCTCACGCCCGAACAGCAGGCCATCCACGATGCCGCGCAGCGTCAGCGCGCCGAGGCCGCCCGCTTCGCCCAGGAGCACGAGGCCCGGCAGCAGGAGGCCCGGCAGCACCAGCCGCCGGAATGGCTCCAGCAGCGGCAGGAGACGGGCCAGCGGCAGCCGGAGCCCGCCGACCGGGCACCCGCCCGGGACGGAGTCGATCCCGCTCAGCCGGTCCGCGACGAGGGCCAGGAGCAGGCCCGCCGGGTCGCCGGGCAGCAGGCCGCCGAGCGCGAGGACGTCGCCCGGGACCAGGCCGAGCGTCCCGCCGCTCAGCTCGCGCTGGACGTGTTCGGGACCGGTGACCGCACCGAAGGCGCGGGAGTCAGCGACCTTGCCGAGGCTGTCGACAAGGCCCGCGCCGCCGCTGGGATCGCTGCAGCCGCCGAAGCCGAGCGCGAGCAGCAGCGCGAGCAGGCCCGCGAGGCCGAGCAGCGCAGCCGCGCCGACGAAGCCGCCCGCGCCATCGACGTGCGGGCGACCGAACGGGCCGGGGCCGAACGCGCCGCGCTGGAGGCCCGCGAGACCAGTCGAGGCCGGGACGGCGTCGACCCCGCTCAGCCAGTCCGGGACGCGCAGCGCAGCGACCTTGAACAGGCGCGCGAGGCGGCCCGCCTCGCCGCCACCGCGTTCCCGCACCGCATCGAGGAGAGTCTCGGCCGGTCGGCCGCGGCCCGTAGCGGCTCGCGCCGTCCCGAGCCGGACGGGCCCCGGCCGACCCCCGCGCCGCGCCGTCAGCCGCCCGCGCCCGGCCGGGACGGGCCAGGGCTAGGCCGCTGAGCATGAAGAGATGACCGCCCCGCCAGTGGGCGTTACCGTGACGCCATGAGCACCGCCGCCGGCCGCGATGACGAGGAGCTGCACCCGCCCCCGATGTGGTGGGAGATCGCGGAACAGTTCAAGGATGTTAAGCCGCCGGACAACACCCCGCTCAGCGAGCAGGAACGCGCCGAACTGCGGGAGCGGCTGAACAAGCCGGGTGGCCGTCATGGATTGACCTACCGCGAACGGGCGGCTCGCTGGGAGATGGGCATCATCCGGCCAGGCCCCGCGGTGGTGGAGCTCTACCAGGAGGTCAAGAGCAGCCTTGACGCGCCGAGCACCAGCCCGACCAGCCGGCTATTCGGCCGGGGCATCCTGGCGGCCATCGAGTTCGCGACCGGAGTGCAGCCGACCGGCCCGGTGACGGGCGACCCTGCTGAGGAGAACCCGCCGTCAGTCAGGCAGTTGTCCCGGGAGGAGAACCGGGCGAGCGATATCGCCGCGGGCCACGTTCGCGCCGAGGTGAGCCGGGACTTCGCCACTGGTGTGGAGCACACCATCATGTGGCTGCTGGCCCGCGACGACACCCGCCCGTGGGGTCGGCTGCACTGAGGCCGGAGGGTCAGCCGGTCCACACCAGGTCGTAGACCCGGATGAGGCCGGCGTCGTCGTCAACGATGAAGGTGATGAACCCGCCCTCGCCGAGCTCGGCCATGCGCTCACGTGGATCTTTCCCGGTGGGGGCACTGATCACCCGGTCGTAGGGGTCTTCGCACACCCGCGCCATCAGGCGGACGAGCAGGTCGAAGGCTTCCGGGGGAAGGCCCGGCATCTGGCGCAGGACCCGCTCTTGGTCCAGCCACGGCCGGTAGCTCACGCGGAACGGAAGAGCTTGACCGCGTCCTCCAGGAGCATCCCCTCGCCGGTGCCGGCGCGGGCGCGTCCACGCGCCTCGTAGTGGCCGGGCCGGTTAGTGGCGATCGCCATGAAGCTCCACAGCCGCAGGGTCCGGCGCAGGTTCTTCCACCCGGCGGGGTCGCGGGCATCGGCGAGGGCCGCCCGGTAGGCATCGAGGAAGTTCCCGCGCTCTTGCTCGGGGAGATCGTTGAGGATCCGCTCCGGGTCGAGCGGGTCGTCTTCCTCGATCGGCTGTGCGGTCACCATTCCATCGTAGGCCGCGCGACCGTCCACCGTCTGGTGAGACTTCCGCCGGTTGAAACCAATTGGTTTCAACCGCCGAGCTGGAGACAGCGAGGGCCGGCCCCCCTGCCTGGGGACCGGCCCTTGTGTCGCGTGAGGCGTCAGCGTTGGTTGCCGTGTTCCTTGCCATCGCGCTTGGCTGCGTCGGCGAGGGCTTCCTCGGTCTCGCGGAGCGCGTAGAGGTACTGGTTGTAGTCGTCGTGGTTGACCCCGTGCCGGTCCATCAGGGCGAGGATGCGCTGTTGGGCATCCTCGACGGCCGCGGCGGGGTAGCCGGCGCCCGGCTGCCGTCGCAGGTTCAGCCGGTGGATCTCGGCCAGGACGTCACGGCGCGTCAGGTGTTCGAGCTCGGGAAGATCATCGCGCGGCGGTAGCGGCACCGCGTGCGGCTTGTCCTGTGCCGGGTGCGGGCACCCTCGCGTGCGGCGCTCGGCGGTCGTCATGACGTCATCGAGCCACCGGTGCCAGTCGGCCGCCGCGTGCGGCCGGGCGTTCTCGTCGTCGTAGGCGGCGCGGTAGGCCGTCCGGAGCCACAGCATGGCGTTGATCAGGTCGGGGTGCTGGAGCCAGCAGCCCCGCAGGCTCTGCTGTGTCCAGGGCCAGCCGACGAACACCACCTCGCGCACCCACGCGACCAGGCCGCCGAGGACGTCGGGCAGGTCGTCCGGGTCGATGTGCGCCAGGTCGACCGGCCGGGCGTCCAGGTCCTCGCCGGTGCCGCCCCCGCTCTCGGTGAGCGCCTTGACGCGGTCGGACAGGATCGCCACCTGCGCGGCGAGCGCGGACAGCTTGTCGATCCGGCCGGACAGCTCGCCGAGCTCGGCGAGGGACTCGCCGAAGTGGTCGCGGAGCTCGGTGAGGTGGGCGCGGGTCTCGCCGACTTCGGTCGACACCACCGACAGCGCCGACAGCACTGCGGCGAAGTCCCCGCCGCCGGACGAGTCCGCACCTGAGCCCGAACCTGAGGTGGCACCGGCGGCGCCCAGGCCGCCGAGGTACTCCTGTTCGGGTGGGCCCGCCGGGGCGGGAACCTCGGTCCCCGCCCCGGTCTGCTGGTCATCGCTCACCGGTCACCGCCCGCGCGACGCTGCCACGGCGTCCACCCGGGCGGAACCGCCGGGGTCTCCCCCGCCGCCGGTTCGGCCGGGATCGGTTCGGCCGGGACCGGTCGAGGAGGCGCCGGTTGGCCGGGCAGCGGCGGCAGCGGCGGCACGCCGCCGGACGGGGAGTCGCCCCGCTTGCCCGCCCCCCACATCGGATGATCCGGCACCGCCAGCGGCGGCTCGGGCAGCGGCGGCGCCGGAGCCGGACCGGTGGGCCCCGTGCCCGAGGGCGGCTGGTTCGGCGGGAACGGGAGCGGCTGCCCCGGGCGGGTCGGCAGCGGCAGCGGCGGCGCCGCCTCCGGCGTCCGCCGGGCGCGGCGCGCGCCCAGCTCGTCGGGGACCACCGGCACCTGTTCGGCCGGTTCCGGGCGGACGGCCAGCTCTGGGCGAGGCTGCGGGATCTCGCGCGGCAGGACCGGGGACAGTCCGTCGACCATCCGCCCGGCCTTGACCCACTTCTTGAAGTACCGGCGCTTACGCAGCTGCACGAGCGTGATCAGCGTCGGCGCCGCCGCGGTGCTGCGCAGCACCAGCGCCTTGCCGGGCGGGATCTTGCGCAGGTCCCCGGCCGGAGTCGCGTCGATCTGCGACCAGCGAGGCCGGCGGACCTGGTTACCCCACCGGTCATAGGTGATCTCGTCGTCGTCGCGGACGTCGATCTTGCCGTTGAGTCGCGCGACCTTCTCCAGGAGCCGGTCCTCGGTCACGCCCGCGCCGATGATCTTGCACTTGGCCGAGCCCCAGAGCGCGTCCGCGCCCTCGCGGCCCCACCGCTCGACGATGCGCGCCCAGGTCTGGAAGTACATGTTGATCCGGATCCCCGAGCCCGCGCACCAGGACGCCCACTCATCGACCGCGATCGGCGCAGTGTTGCCGAGCTCGTCGCCCTCGATGGTCAGCGGCGGGTCCAGTCGCGAGACCTGCTGCCCGCCGCGGTTGTACTTGTTGCCCAGCTCCCACGAGGTCGCCTTGAGCTCGGCCAGGAACGCCGAGAAGATCGGCGCGACCACGTTCCCCGCGCCCGCCGAGGACACCAGGTACACCGTGTCCTTGCTCAGCAGGAACGACTCAAAGTTGAACCCGGGGCCCGCCGGCGGGTGGAGCATCTCCACCACGCCGGGATGGAGCATGAACCGCAGCGTGCGGGTCAGCGTGGTCTCCACGCCGCTGCGGGTGCGCTGGTCCATGTCCTGGTGGAAGTACCGGAGCGTCTCCAGCGACGACAGGTCGCCGCCGGCGTGCTCGTCCAGGATGTAGAGCGGGTGGTCGGCCTCCTGCTTGTCCAGGATCCAGCGGTAGACCTCCCGCATCGAGCCGCCCATGAGCGCGGCCGCGTGCATCAGCGCCGCCAGGGTCATGCAGCCCCAGTCGCTCCAGAAGTTCGCTTCGTTCAGGCCCTTGTTCTCGCTGGCCTCCACCATGTGACCGGCCCGCCGCACCGCAACGGTGATGTCCTGGCAGCCGACCACCGGGTTCCACCGCATCGTGGACGCGTACGAGCCGACCCCTTCGGGGTTGAAGATCGTCACGTTCCCGACCTGGGCGCGCAGGCCCGCCGTGTCGCGGATCAGGTCGCCCCGGATGCTGGTCGCCACCACCGGGCCGGGCGCCTCCACCAGCGAGGCCATCGCCTTCTGCGACTTGCCCTCCTGCGGCGGCGCGATCATGAGCGTGAGGTCCTCGAACGTCGAGTAGACGCCCCACCGGTGGATCCAGCCTTGGGCCCGCCCGTGGAAGCTCGCGTACTCCTCCCACGGCCCGAACCAGCGGTCTTTCCAGGTGAGGGACTTGCGCCCGAACTTGGCGACCTTCCGGGCGGGCCACCGGCCGTAGTCCTTGTACAGGGTCCAGCGGGAGGCGTAGCCGGGGCCCGGCCGACGCCGCAGGTAGGCCCGCGCCCGCGGACCGAGGGACGCCCCGGTCCGCTGGCGCTTGTGGCCCTTGCTGGAGCTGCGGCCGCTGCGCTGAGTCAGCATCCCGGCAGCGGCCGCAGCGACCCCGCCGGCGAGCAGAGCGGGGACCAGCGGCCCCCCACTGGCCAGCCGCCCGAGGTCATGCGCGGGACCGGCCAGCGGCACCAGCGGCGCCCCCGCCGCCGCATAGGCGGTCAGGTGCGCCGGGCGCCGCCAGGGCGCGGCCTTCTTGGAGTCCGTGTGCTCGCCGTTGCGCACCCGCTCACCTCCCGCACCCACACCGCTCGTGGCGGCCTTGACCCGATCCCCCGGCTGATCATCGACCATTGTGCTTGCCGGTCCTGACAAATGGGAGTCGATTCCGTTTCGATCGGTTCCGATGATGTTCGGAATCACGCGAACACCCCCGTCTCCGCGCGCTCGGCGAGCGCGGCATCCACGATTTCGCCCATGTATGTCCGGGCCGTCCCCTCCGAGGCGAGCCCGGCCTCCTCGTACAGCTCGCGGGCGAGCTCGGCCACGAACGCCCGGTCCCCGTAACGCGGGTCGCCCCGCTCCCCCAGCCGCGCGTACAGCTCGGCCAGCCGCGCCTTCCCCGTCGAGGCCCGCATCAGCCGCGCGTACGCGGTGCGCGCCTGCGTGAGCTCCCGGTCCTGCTGCGCCCGCTCCTCCGCCCAGCGGCGCTCGGCCGCGGCGAGCTGCTCAGCCAGCGCCACCCGCTCACGCTCGACCCGAGCGAGCTGCTCGGCCACCCGCGTGCGCTCCTGCTCGACCAGCGCGCGAGCCTCCGCCCGTGCCTGCTCGACCTGCGCGGCCGCCTGCTGCTGAACCTGGTCGGCCTGCTGCTGCGACCACGACCGGGCATCGCCGATCTGCCGCTCAGCCTCCGCCCGCGCAGCGCCGATCTCCTGCTCGGCCTGCTGACGCGCCGCCGCGATCTCCTCGGCCGCCTCGCGCCGGGTCCGGTCGGCCTCCTCCCGCGCGGCCGCCTTGATCTCCTCGGCCGCCGCGAGTGCCGCCTCACGGGCCCGCGCCGCCGCCTCCTCGGCGCTGCCCGCCTGCTCGATCGCGCGATCGGCCCGCAGGCTCGCCGCCGTCCGGCCGGGCGCCAGCGGCGCCTCATCCCGGATCCACTCGAACAGGCCGCCCCACGTCGACCGCCAGGCGATGGCCAGCCGCGCCAGCCACAGGCCGAGCCGCCCGGCCAGCCGGGGCAGCCGCAGGACGCCGGAGAGCACCGGGCTCTCCTCCAGGTCCAGGCCCCGCCGCGCCGCCGCCCAGCGCCGCACCTCCACCACGAAGGACTCCAGCATCCAGGCCAGAGTGATGGGGGCGATCGCCGCCACGAGGATGCCCTCCGGCGTGCGCTCGGCGTACATGAGCTGCGCGCCCAGCGACAGGCCGAAGAACAGCACGACCCCGACGCGGGCCCGCGCCGACGAACGACCGCGCAGCGCCGCGACCAGCGCGACCACCGCCATGGCCACCCACCCGGCATCCGGAAGCGCCGCCGTGATCTGCGCTCGCGTCCCATCGTGGCCGTTGTGCGCGAACGAGAAGAGGCGCTGAGCCTCGTACGCGACGTACGCCGCTCCCCCGAGCGCCGCGGCGATGACCGCACCAGCGACCCACAGCAGGCCCCCGGCCAGCACGTCACGGCCGCCGGCCTCTCCTTCACCGCGCGGCTTCATGGAGTAGCCCATGTGCCGGATCTCGCGGACCCCCGGCTCAGCAGCCCAGGGGGCGCCGGGCACGACCTCGCCGCCGTTGACCGTAGCGGGGATGGGTGAAGCGTCCGCGTTGGCCCGCTTCGTCAGCCCCAATATCCTTGGGAAACGCATCAGAGACCTCTCTGTTGTGTGGGCCCCGGTCGGTTGGTCTTTGGTCGGATGAACCGGCCGGGGTCGTCTTGGTCAGAAGTCGCGCTTGGACAGGTACTCCTCCAGCGCCCGACGTAGCAGCGTTTGCGCGTCGATCTCCTCTGACGCCGCGCACATCCGCGCTCGCCGCCGCAGAGACTGCGGAATGCGGCCGCCGAACTGCACGATCTTCTCGGCCTGTCCCTCCGCAACGGTCGCGGTCATCTCGTCACTGCGCTCCTCCCCCTCCTCTGAGTCAGGGCGCTCGTCTGCTGTCACTCCCACTCCCCTCGCATGCGATGGCTGCAAGGAGCGTACGAGCTGACAGTCACGCAGTCACGCCCCGCTACGAGATCAACAATAGAGCCCAGATGGATTGTTGACAAGTTAGCTGGGTTGGGTCCACGATGAATCCCGTCAGGCCGAGCGATCGGCTCGGCTCACCCTTCGACCCGGGGCGCAACATCCGCCAAGACACGACGCCCCGGGCCGCCTCGAAAGGCAGGACCAGTATGTCCGATCAACGCAGCAGCAGCGGCGGCACCGTCACCACCAGCACCAAGGGCATGTGGGGCAAGAAGCTCCCCCACGGCGGCGAGGACCGTACGGGGAAGGGCAAGTGAGCGCCGGCGGCGCCTGCTGCCCCACGTGCGGCAGCGCGCAGAACGTGAGCTACCTCCGCCGCGAGGGCGGCACCGGCCGCAGCACGGATGTCTGGCGCTGCGGCACGCACGGCCAGTTCACGACGCCCGCCCGGTAGCGAAGCGAGAGGAGTCCCCCGTGGGTGCCACCGACAAGCAGCTCGAAAAGATCATCAATCAGCGCAAGGGCAAGGACTGCATCTGCGGCGACTGCACCGACGCGGCCGTCCGCGAGCTCGCCAAGAAGAACTGAGCGAGGTGTGGACATGACCTGCAAGGAGTGCGGCGGATCTCTGCCCGAGGACTGGTCGGGCGAGTTCTGCTCGGGCCAGTGCGCGCAGGCGTACGCCGCCACGAACTGATCACTCTCAAGCCCAGTGCGGCCGTCCCGGTTCCGGGGCGGCCGCACTGCTTTGTTGCGATCATCCCGGCGGGGCGTGGCCCCCGCCCCGCCGGTCTGGCACCCTGAGTCGCTATGGACGTCGACATCACGACGATTGCCGCCTGGAAGGGTGGCGTAGGCAAGACCACGCTCGCGTTCGAGCTCGCGTTCCAACTGGACGCCGTGCTCATTGATCTCGACTGGGACCGCGGAGGCGCCACCCGGTCATGGGGCTACCGGCACGAGCTCCGGCAGAGGTCTCCCCTCCTGGATGCCCTGGAGTCGGGCCGGACGCCGACGCCGCTGCGAGGCGGACCCCGCAAGCCGGACATCGTGCCGAGCCACCCGGACTTCGCGGTCAACCAGCCCGAGGCCGAGGAGCTCGCCGACCACCTCAGCAAGTGGGCCGCCGAATGGGGCCGGCGGGTTGTCTGCGACACCCACCCCGGCGGCGGCGACGCGACGTATGGAGCAATGGCCGCGTCCCGGTGCGTAGCCGTCCCGGCCGTCCTCGCCAACAAGGAGTTGAACGCGCTGGAAGGGATGCTCCAAGAGGTTCCGGACTATCCGCTCCTGCTCGTGCCGAACATGGTCCGGGCGCCCAAGCCGCGGGACCGCAAGCGGTTCGGCGACCTCGCGACGGCGGCTCAGGTGCCGGTCGCGACGCCCATCCCCTGGTGCAGTTGGATCCCGGACCGTCAGCTCAGGATCGCGATCACGTCCGACCCCGTCCCCAAACGCGCAGCGGACTACACGGCCAAGGTCCGGGCAGTCGCCGACACCGTACGGCAGTATTCATAGCCATGTCGGGACTAGACGATCTCGAAGCCGATGCCGAGAAGCGGCGCCGCACTCGCAAGCCACCGCCGCCGCGCAACCCCCCACCGGATCGGCTCCCAAACGCTACGGATTCAGACGCCGCCGCGAGTCTTGGGCAGCCCCTGCCCGAGCCTGTCGAGACTCCGGACGCGGCCGGGCCACTTGACCCCGAGGAGCGCTCGCTCTTCAAGCTCTGCGAGAAGAAGGTCACGACGCTACGTGACGCCTTCCTCGACGCGGGCAAGGCCCTGGAGAACATCCGCGACCGCAGGCTCTACCGGGAGACGCACAAGAGCTTCGAGGCGTACTGCCGGGAGCGCTGGACGATGTCCCGCGTGCAGGCCGATCGCCTCATCCGGGCTGGGCGCATCGCCGCGAAATTGAAACCAATTGGTTTCAATCCCGTGGAGAGCCAGATGCGAGCTGTCGGCCCCGTGGACAAGCGACACGGCGTAGACGCCGCGATCACCGTCTACCGCACTGTTGCCGAGGCGGACGGAGTCACCGTGACCGCCGACGTGCTCAAGAGGGTCGTCTCCGTGCTCCCTGCCGACACGTGGGACGAGAGCGAGGCTCGGACGCGCATCCGGGCCTACCTCGCCGGCGAACTCGAACCGGCCGCCGCTCGGCAGTCAGCCCCGACGTTCGCCAGCGAGGCCAACCGCGTACGCGCCAGTCTCCGCAGCCTGCTCGACGGTGGCCAGATCCGCCAGGCAACGCGGGATGACCCGAAGGAAGTGCGGGAACTAGTCGCCGAGCTCCGCCGGTTCCTCGCCGCGATCGAGCCCGAGCTCGACCACGACGAGGAGCACGACGAGGACGAGCCTTAGAGCGCCGAGGAGTAGCGGGCCGCCGCGAGCTCGGCTCGGATCACCATCACGCGCAGCGCATCAGCGAGCGGCCGGGGGATCACCCCGGCCGCTCTGCTGTAGTAGTTGCGGATGTAGGGGACAGCGGCGAGGAACTTGCTTCGGTCCTGCCAGTAGGCCACCTGATCCTCTGCTGTCTCCCCGCGGTTGAGAATCGAGGCCATCGAGACGGCCTTATCTGCCGTACTGACCAGCAGAGTACGCAGATCGGCAATCGGCGGTTCTGCCTCGCCACCGTCGAGCGCCTGGTGTTCAACGGCGAGGGCCTGGACGATGCGGGCGACCTCTGCCGAGAGCTCGGCCGTCAAGACGTCGTACACGTCGGTGACGCCCGCCGCCGGGGCGAACTCCGGAGCATCGTGGATGATCGCGGCAGCGATGAGCTCAGGGTTGGCGTAGGGCACGTGGCGACCGACGCACACCGCGACTTTCACGCCGTGCGCCATCGCGGGCGCACCGTCGATCTGATGTCCCTCGCACCATTGCCGAGCGAGCCGGCGGGCGGTCGACACGATCGGGTGGGTGCTGAATCTCAGGGTCATGAGGGGGAGAGCCTTCCTATCCTGTGGGGTGTGGAGCCTTTGCCGGAGTGGGCGGACAGCACATGCGTCGTGTGTCCGGGCCAGTGGTTGGGGCCGGGCGCGTTCGACGTCGTGGACCGGCCCGACCCGAGCCGCGCCTACGACCCGGAGGCCGGGTGCCGAGTGGACCGGCACTCCGGTGTTCCCGTGTGCGTGCATCCGTTCCGGGTCGGGTTGCCGGCGGGCGCGTACGCGTCCGCCCGGGAGCCTCTCCCCGGGGCCGTGGAGCCCGGCCGAGCTCGGCCGGGCAGAGGCGAGGCGGTGTTCCGGCCGGGGCCGGAGCAGCTCGTGTTGCCGGAGGCCGCCGAGGACCTCGAAGGCTGGCTGATCGCCATGCTGCGGACGGCGCGGCCGGAGGAGTTGCGTTCCGCGCTCGACCAGGCGGAGACGCTCGCGGCCGGGCGGTTCTCAGGTGAGCAGGTGGTGACCGCGCTCCGCCGAGTGCTGGCCACCGAACTCAGCGCCGACACGCGCTAGCTTTCGTCGCACTCGCGTGCGGGGCGCGCGGTCACGTCCATCACGGAAGCGATCACGTTGACCACCAGATCGATCATGTCGAAGAACCCCGCCGGGACGCCTTGCTCCGATCCGGTCACCCAGCGGAACACCTTGTACCGGTGATCTGTGACGAGCTCCCATGGGCCTCGCTCCGAGGACGTGACGCGGAGGAGCCGCTCGCCGTCCACGGTGATGATGACGGCCGCCATCTGGGGGAGGCGTCGCCGGAGCGCAGCGTGTAGGGCGTCGAGAGGCTCCCAGTTGCGGCGGGGGAGTGGCGGCGGGGTCTGGTCTGGCTGATCAGCAGTCGGCATGTCTACGGGCTCCAGAGGTATCGGTGATGCAGATGGCCTCCGCCCCGCGGGGTGCGGGCGGAGGCCATCACAGGCAGGGCGCCACCAGGGCGCCGGGCGGGGGTGTCAGCCGGCGTGCAGCTCGGCGGGGGCCCGGTCGTCGGCGGCCGAGTCGGTGTCGCCGAAGTCCCACGCGTGGCGGCGGCCGCCGTTGTGGATGCCGATCGAGGAGTACCGGGCCTCCAGCAGCGCCAGGCGCCGCCGGGTCTCGTCCCGGCCGATCCAGTACCGGGGCGCCAGGTCGCCCCACCCGGCCGCGCGGTAGCACTGCTCGGTGTAGTCGCCGTGGTCCCAGCCGAACCGCTCGCGGTCGGTCATGTGGACCAGGTCGACGCCGGTGCGCTCGTGGATCCGGGTGCACAGCGTGGCCTGCGCGATGATCGCGTGGACCATTTCGTCCACCGGAGCGGACACCATGAGCTCGGCGAGGGTCTCGTTCCCGGAGGTGAGCTCGTACACGGCGGCCTTGAGCGCCAGGACTCGAATCGCCTCGGTGAACAGCGGGGCGGCGTCGCGGTCGAGGTCCCAGTGCGCGATGAGCGGGTAACCGGTGTGGGTCGCCCAGCAGTCCGCGTACAACTGCGTCGAGGAGGCCAGCCGGTCGTACTCCCGATCGGCCTCCAGCGTCGCGAGGATCACCGCCGCGCGGTCCCCGACCGCTTGCGGCTCGGGCAGGGTGTTGTGTTGATCGTCCATCAGGACTCCCTTCGGATTGGAGGTTGGACGAGCGACGACGACGGCCAGGCCGCCGACGAGTGGTTACCGTGGCGGCGCGGGGACGGGGGCAACACCGCGCCGCCACGGCGGTCAATGGGGGAGGGGGCGCCGACCCAGGACGGCGCCCGGTGCTCCTGCTCGGCCTGCCGCATCGCCTCGATGAGGCGGGCCGGGTCGGCTGAGCTGAGGGCGAGTGCCGGTGCGTGCATCCAGGCTGCGAACGCCCAGAGCTGCCGACTCGCGGGGCCGTACATCAGGCACCAGCCGGGGGAGCACATCGCGAGCTGCTCCGCGGTCGCGCGACCTCGCGCGAGCGCGTCCGCATCGGCCGCGCGGCGCCGCAGTGTCTCCGGCGTGCGGACCCTCACAGCAGCTCGCCGCCGTCCGGCGCGAGCGACTCCTCGCACCGCCGTGCGTGGAGCCGCTCGGCCTGGACCGCGAGCTCGTCCCGCAGGCCGGCCAGGTCAGAAGCGTCGACCGTCTCCCAGACACCGCCGCCGCGGAGTTCCTTCGGCAGGTGGGCCCGGCGGGTCGCGTACCAGTGCCCTTCGTCGCTCGGCCAGATCGACCAGTCCGGATACGCCGCGGCGAGCGCGGCGCGCTCATCCGCAAGGGCTGTCTTGCCGGTCATTGAGTGATCACCTGCCGTAAGGAGGCGCGGCCGTACTGGACGGTCACCGGGTTGTGACTGGGGTCACGTGCCATCATGAGCCCGCAAGCTCAAATTCTCAAGCTCAGAGTTTGAGAATGTCTTACCGATGGTCGTATGTCTGGTTTTGAGACGTTGAGGGGGAGGGAGCCCGTACGATGCTGGACGCCTCACTACCTGCGCCGATACCTCTCCCGGAGCTGACCGTGACCGAGACCCGCTACAGCCCTTCCGTGCGCCGCCGGCGCCTGTCGCGCGAGCTGCGCAAGCTCCGCGAGGCCGCCGACATGACCGCCGACCAGGTGTCGGAGCGGCTGGAGTGGTCGCAAGGGAAGCTCAGCGGGATGGAAACCAACAAGTGGCGGCGTCCCAACCCGCGCGACATCCGCGACTTGTGCGAGCTGTACGGCGCGGACGAGGCCGCGACCGAGGCACTCATGGCCATGGCCCGCGAGTCCCGCAAACGCGGTTGGTGGGAAGAAGACTTCGGCGACGTCCTCGGATCGGCCTACGTCGGTTTCGAGCAGGAAGCCAGGACGCTGCACACCTACCAGCCGCTCGTGATTCCCGGGCTGCTCCAGACGCCGGCCTACGTCCGTGCGCTCGCTCGCGCTGACCTCGCGCGGGACACCGACGAGATCGAACGCCGGGTCGAGATGCGCATGACGCGACAGCGGATCTTGGAGCACGCCGACCCGCTCATGATGTGGGCGATCGTGGACGAGGCCGC
>NZ_JBEPCJ010000105.1:0-36285 GCF_040299565.1 Spirillospora sp. NPDC000708 | reverse complement strand
CCGAGCAGTACAGCGCCACGTCCCTGGCGTCCGCGTTCGCGGAGGTCCCCGACCCCCCGGGGGGGGGGCGGGGGCGCCCCCCCCACCTCCCGCGGGGGGCCCCCCGCCCCGCCCCCCCCCACCCCGCCCCGGGGCCGGGCGGGGCCGGCCGCGCCGATGCCGCCGGCCCCGCCCGTCCAGCGGCCCGCCGACGCACCGGCGCCGCCCGCGGCGGTTCCGCCGCCGGCGCCGCAGGCGGACCTGCCGCCGCCTCCGGTGCCGGTGCCCGAGCCGGTCCCGCCGGCGCCGCCCGCGCCGGTGCCGGAGTCGGCCCCGCAGATCGCCGAGGCGTACGGGATCCGGTTCCTGTGCGGCGCCGACGACATCGGCCGGGTGGTGACGGAGGTGCGGCGGCGCGGCAAGTGGGCGCGGCGGCTGCGCGGGCAGGAGGTGTCGAGCGCGTCGGCGCCGGCGCTGCTGCTGATCGGCGCGCCGTCCAGCGGCCAGCGGCGGCTGGCGCGGATGGTGGCGCGGGCGCTGGCGGAGGTGGAGGCCTCCAGCGGCGAGGTCCATTCGGTGCACGCCGAGGACCTGCGCGACGCGGGCCCCGACGGGCTGCGGGCGGCGCTGGAGGAGCACGCCGGGCACGTGCTGCTGCTGGACGGCCTGGACGGGCTGATCCTGGACGAGGCGCAGGGCGCGGCGTACGCGTCGGTGCTGTACCGGACGCGGCTGGAGGGCGTCAACGACACCGCGCTGCTGGGCACCTGCGAGCCGGACCGGGTCGGGGAGCTGTCGGCGGCGTCGCCGGAGCTGGTGACCGATCTGCGGGCGGTGCGGCTGCCGGACCTGGCCGACGGGCGGGCGCGGTCGGCGCTGATCGGGCTGCTGGCCGAGGAGCGGTCGCTGCGGCTGGGCTCGGACGCCTGGGCGGTGGTGGAGCGGGAGGCGGCCACGCTGCGCCCGCGCGGCCGGCTGACCGGCGCGCGGCTGGTGGAGGCGTACCTGGACCGGGCCGCGACGCGGCATCTGGGCAGCGCGGAGGCGACGCAGGCGATCGGCAGCGCGCTGACGTTGACGGCGGCGGACTTCGCGGGGCTGGCCGCCGAGCTGTCGGGCCGCTGACCCGCCCCGCCGGGGACACCCCCGGGGGGCCGGTGTCGGGGGGCCGGTGTCGGCGGGATCGCCCGTGCCGTAAGGGTTACAGGCGTCTTCGGCGCCGCATAATGTCGGCGGCGGCGGTCACGATGGGTGTGTGGAGCATGCCGATCGCGTGGACCGGCTCCTGGCGCTCGTCGCGGAGCTGCGCGCCGCCTCGCCCGAGCCGCTGGAGCCGCGGGAGCTGGCGGCGGGGCTGGAGGTCAGCGAGCGGACGGTGCGCCGCGACCTGGAGCTGCTGACGCACGGCGGGCTCGAGGTCCGGCAGCTCGGCCGCCGCGGGTACGTGCTGGAGGGGCCGGCGGAGCCGGAGCCGCTGAGCGAGGTCGCGTCGCTGATGGGCCCGGTCCGCGACACCCTCGCCGAGGCGGTGCGGCGGCGCCGGATCGTGCGGCTCGCCTACACCGACCGGTCGGGCGCGCGCAGCTTCCGGGACGTGGAGGCGCACGGGCTGATCACCGCCCCCTACGGGGAGTACCTGGTGGGGTGGTGCCTGAAGCGGGACGGGCCGCGGATGTTCCGGCTGGACCGGGTGGGTGCGGCGGTGCTGTCGGGGCGCGGCGCGGACGTGCGGGATCTGGACGGGCTGCTGGCGGCGCTGCGGGTGCCGATGCCGCGTCCGGCGGCGGAGGCGGGGCGGCGCGGTCCGGCGGGTGCGGCGCGGGCCCGGGCGTGGACCCTGGACCGGTTGGAGTTCGTGCGGGCGCGGCTGCGGGAGGCGGCCGCGGAGGTGCGCGGCGGCGGGGAGGGCGCGGCGGCGCTGCGGGGCGTGCTGGGGCATCTGGCGGAGTGGACGCGCTGGCAGCTGGCGGCGATCCGGGCGGCGGCGACCGGCGAGGACCCGGTGCTGGAGGGGCGGCGTCCGCCGTTCCCGGCCGCGTTCGACCGGGAGCTGCCCTACGAGGCGCGGGAGCGGATGATCCAGGACGCGATGGCGCCGCGGTCGCTGGGGGATCTGGTGCGGGACCTGAGCCAGGTGCTGGAGGCGGCGGCGCACTGGGCGGCCGACTGCGACGACGCGCTGTGGGAGGGCGAGCTGCCCGATCCGCGCCCGTACGGGCCGCCGGGCCCGCCGCGTCCGCTGGCGGATCTGCTGGCGGGCTGGCGGGGGCCGCTGGCGCACGTCGAGTGGCATCTGGACCGGCTGACCGACGAGCCGCCTCGGCCGCCGTCCGGTGACGAGGAGGACGTCTGGGTGGTGGACCGCTGCCCGCTCCAGGCCTGACCCGCCGGACGGCGGCCGGGTGGCGGGGCGGCGGAGCCGGCTCCTAGGCGGGGGCGGGTCCAGCGCCGGCGGTGACGGGCGGAGTCGCCGCGGCGGCGGGCGTCCCTTCGGCGCGGTGCAGGTCGCGGGTGAACCAGACGGTCTTGCCGGTGGGGTGGGTGCGGGCGCCGAACCCGGTGGCGAGCGCGGTGACCAGCAGCAGCCCGCGGCCGGCCTCGGCCCAGTCGAGGACGGGGGGCGCGGGCGGCGCTCCGCCGGGCGCGGCGGGGTCGGCGTCGCCGACCTCGCCGGTGAGGCGGGCGCCGTCCAGGCGCAGGCCGAGACGGACGGGGCCGGTGCCGTGCACGACCGCGTTTGTGACCAGTTCGTCGACCATGAGGACGATGTCGTCGACGTCGCCGGGGTCGGTGACGTGCCAGGCGTCCAGGGCCTGTGCGGTGAGGGCGCGTGCGCGCGCGGCGGTGCGCCGCTCGGCGGGAAGTTCCCAGGACGCGGCGCGCCGCTCCCCCGCCCCGTTGCCCTGCCCGTTGCCCGCTGCGATCCCCGGCCCGATCCCCAGTCCGTTGCTCTGCCCGTTGCTCTGCCCGCTGGTTCGCTCGTTGGTGCGGCGGGCGGTGGTCCCGCCGGCGGCGGGGTCGATGATGTCGATGCTGCGTTCGCCTGCGGCGTCCGCACCGGTGCTTCCGGTGCCGGCGCCGTTCCCCTCGAGTTCCACGTCCCCGTCTCCTCACCGTACGGCGGTGTGCGCGGGCCGGTGGCGCCCGCCGGGTGTTCCCCGTCCCGGCGGCCGGTTCCGGCGTTCTCCGCGTCGGTTCATCTTCAGGGACGCATCGGGCGCGGGGGCGGTGCACGGGCGCAGGCAATCCTCACCCGCGGGTGAGGTGATGGTGGACACGCGGGCGGCCCCGGTGGAATGAGCAGGGTCCGGTTGCCGTTATGGTGGGTGGCGTCGGTGTGGCATGTGTCCCCCGGGCTCTACACAACGCCTTCGGGGAATACCGCCGGTCCGTACGGTCCGGGCTGGAACTCCGTTGTGCCTTTCGCCGTGAGGCGACCACCACACCGGCTCAAGCGCCGAGGCCCCGGCGAGATCTCTCTCGCCGGGGCCTCGGCGTTCGCCGTCTCGGGGCCGGTTCGTTCCGGGGGACGGCGGTGGAGCCCGCGGGTGGTCAGGGGTGGGTGCGTGCGCGGCGGGCCTGCGTGCCTGGGGCGGGGTGCCCGGGCGGGGGGCGGCCGGGTCGGGTGGCGGGGCGGGTCACTGCAGAAGGGCGGTGGCGATCGCGGCTCCGACGGCCGCCAGGACGACGACGGCCGCGATCGCGGTCGCGGTGATCACGCGGGCGCGGCGGCCGCGGGGGGTGCCGAGCCGTGCGAGGCGGCCGGCCAGCCGCGGGTCGTCCTCGCTCAGGCGGACCTCGATCTGGGTGAGGATCCGCTGTTCCTCCATCGACAGCGCCATGCTCAATACCTCCGGGGGGCGGGCAGTGCTGTGTTCTTCCCCACGGAGCATGATCATTATCCTTCGGCGGCGGTAACCGTTGAGCCGCGTGCGGGCGCGCTCTCGTGGTGGAGGCGGTCCAGGGCGGTGACGTAGTAGGTGTAGGCGCGGCCGGGTTTCGCGGAGGGGTCGATGACGCCGCCGCCGCGGACGTCGGCGATCAGGCGCGCGTCGCCGAGGGGCGCGCATCCGGCGGTCCTGCCGTCGGCCCGGTACACCGCGTAGGACACCGCGTCCTGGGAGGGCCGCCACTGCACCTTGATGCCTTCGCCGTCGGGGACGGCGCGGGTGTCCTGGACGGGGGGCGGGGCGTGCCCGCCGCGTCCGGTGACGGCGGGCGGGATCGCGGGGCGGGAGTAGTGGTCGTCGCGCAGGCGGGCGGCGAACCCGCGGCGGTTGGCGGCGATGTCGGCGGCGCTGAAGAACACGTCGCCGCGGACCTGCGGGTACTTGCGGTTGAGGGTGAGGTGGCGCGACAGCTCGTCGGCCTTGCGCCAGGCGCCGGGTTCGCCGACGCGGTAGCCGGCCTGCCCGATGGTCAGCTGCACCTTGGTGCCCTTGACCTGGTCGGCCCACCAGGCGACGAGTTCGGCGTAGCCGGCGCGGGGGTCGCCGATGGGCCAGTACAGCTGGGGGGTGACGTAGTCCAGCCAGCCCTTCTTGATCCAGCCGCGGGTGTCGGCGTAGATGTCGTCGTAGCTCTGCAGGGCGCCGGTGGGCGAGCCGGCGGGGTCGCTGGACTTGTTGCGCCACACCCCGAAGGGGCTGATCCCGAACCGGACCCAGGGTTTGGCCTGGTGGATCTGCTGGGAGAGGGTCTGGACGAGGGTGTCGACGTTGCGGCGCCGCCAGTCGGCCTTGGACAGGCCCTTGCCGTAGGTCTTGTAGGTGGCGGCGTCGGGGAAGTCGCCGTCCTCGGGGTAGGGGTAGAAGTAATCGTCGAAGTGGACGGCGTCGACGTCGTACTTGTGGACGACGTCCAGGACGGCCTTGGTCGCCAGGTCGCGGACCTGGGGCAGGCCGGGGTCGTACCACAGGCCGCCACCGTACTTGCGGACCCAGTCGGGGTGGCGGCGGGCGGGGCTGTTCGCGGCGAGCTTCTTCAGGTCGTCCTGGCGGCTGACGCGGTAGGGGTTGAACCAGGCGTGGAACTCCAGGTTCCGCGCGTGCGCCTCCCTGACCATGAAGTCCAGGACGTCGTAGCCGGGGCTCTTGCCCTGGGTTCCGGTGAGCCACTGCGACCACGGCTCGTACGGGGAGGGGTAGAAGGCGTCGGAGTCGGGGCGGATCTGCACGAACACCGCGTTCATGTTCATCGCCTTGGCGGTGTCGAGCAGGCGGGTGAACTGCTTCTTCTGGGTGGCGGCGGGCCGGCCGGGCTCGGTGGGCCAGTCGGTGTTGCCGACGGTGGCGATCCACATGCCGCGGACCTGGCGGGAGGGTCCGTCGCCGTCGGGGGCGGCGACCTTGGGGCATTCGGGCTTGGCGCCGGCGGTGACGGGCCCGGCGCGGTCGCCGTCGCTGCCGCCGCCGCCGAAGGCGGGCACGCCGCAGCCCGCCGTGCTCGTCACCGCGCCGGCCGCCAGCACCGCCGCCGCCGCTCGGATCCGCGTCCCCGTTCGCCATGCCATAGCGAGCCATTGTTACGCATCCGTTGCGGTGGTACGGACGGAACGGCGATGTCCGTGTGATGCCTCACCCTCCCGCCGCGTCCCTTTCGCCACCGGGGCCCGCCTCGTTGCGATCTTCGAACACACGTTCCATACTGGCCGCCTGACCATGTCGTTCACGTGTTCGAGAGGGGGCGGGTGTGCGCTGGGACCACCTGCGGCTTTCCGGTGACGGCGCGGACGGCGGCGCCGGGGACGGCATCGCGGCCGTGCCGCTGATCGAGCGGCGGGCGGTGGCGCGCACCTTCGACACGCCGGAGTTCCGCGGGATGACCTTCTACGAGGTCCACGCCCGGTCGGTGATCAACGCGGTGCCGAAGGCGTCCCGGATGCCGTTCCGCTGGACGATCAACCCCTACCGGGGCTGCACCCACGCGTGCGTGTACTGCTTCGCGCGCAAGACCCACGAGTACCTGGAGATGGACGCGGGCGCGGACTTCGACTCGCGGATCGTGGTGAAGGTGAACGCGGCCGAGCGGGTGCGGGCGGAGCTGGCGGCGCCGCGGTGGCGGGGCGAGCACGTCGCGATGGGCACCAACGTCGACTGCTACCAGCGCGCCGAGGGCCGCTACCGGCTGATGCCGGGGATCATCGCGGCGCTGCGGGACGCGGCGAACCCGTTCTCGATCCTCACCAAGGGGTCGCTGATCCTGCGGGACCTGCCGCTGCTGCAGGAGGCGGCCGAGCGCACCACGGTCGGCGCGGCGGTGTCGGTCGGGTCGGTGGACTCCGAGCTGTGGCGGCTGGTGGAGCCGGGTACCCCGTCGCCGCGCACGCGGCTGCAGGTGTGCGCGCGGCTGAACGAGGCCGGGATCGGCTGCTCGGTGCTGATGGGCCCGGTGATCCCCTACCTGTCGGACTCGCCGGCGCAGCTGGAGGCGGCGGTGCGGCAGATCGCCGAGGCGGGCGCGACGTCGGTGTCGGCGATCACGCTGCATCTGCGTCCGGGCGCGCGGGAGTGGTTCACCGCGTGGCTGCGCGAGCACCATCCGGAGCTGATCGTCCCGTACGCGCGGCTGTACGGGTCGGGCGCGTACGCGCCGGAGGGGTACCAGCGGCGGATCGCGGCGCGGGTGCGGGAGCTGGCGGCCCGGTACAAGGTGGGCGCGGGGCGCCGCGGGCCGTCGGGTCACCGTCCCGTCCCCGCTCCCCCGCGGCCGGTCGCCGAGCAGCTGCCGCTGCTGTGACCCCGGCCCCGCGCCGCCCCGCCGCCCGCGGGGCCGTCGCAGGGGCGGGTCAGAGGGCCAGGTCGCGGCGCAGGCGGTCGGCGCCGGTGAACAGGAACGCGCGCAGGCCGGCGGCGCGGGCGGCCTCGACGTTGGCGGGGCGGTCGTCGACGAAGGTCAGGTCGGCGGGCGCGGCGCCGAGCCGGTCGGCGACGTGCGCGTAGATCGCGGGGTCGGGTTTGGCGAGCCGCAGGTCGGCGCTGAAGAAGCGGTGCCGGAACAGCGCGGCGAACGGCGCGGCCTCGATGTGGCGGGCCATCTCCAGGGGCGCGTTGGACAGCAGCGCGAGGGGGACGCGGCGTGCGTCGAGGTCGCGCAGGATCTTCAGGGTGCCCTCGTCGAGGTGCGACCACATCTCCAGGTCGAGGCGGACCAGGACGTCCAGCAGGGCGGGGGTTGCGGCGCGGCCCAGGCGCCCGCACAGCTCGCCCCAGTAGCCGGCGGCGTCGACGGTGCCGAGGTCGTAGGCGGGGCGGCCGCTCCAGTAGGCGTCCCAGAACGCGGCGGGGTCGCTGCCGACGGTGCCGGCGATGCGGGCGGCGGCGTCCTCGGGCGGTGCGTGGCAGACGACCTCGCCGTAGTCGACGACGACCCATTCCATGACGGCTCCCTCTGCGTGTTCGTTGAACCCTGTTTCTAACACATATCACGTTACTTCGAACACATGGAGGGTTCGGGGGTTGTTTCGGGGGCCGTGTGCGGGTCGGTGAGGCGGTCGCCGAGGGGGCTGCGCCGGTAGAGCATGTGGCGGCCGTCGCGGGCGCGGGCGACGAGCCCGGCGGCGTGCAGGATCTTCAGGTGCTGGGAGACGGCGCTGGGGGTGACCGACAGCCGGCGGGCGATCTCCACGGTGGGCAGGGGTTCGCCGAGCATGCCCAGCAGCCGGGCGCGCGGCGCGCCGAGCAGCGCCGCCAGCGCGTCACCGCCACCGCCGCCGTCCGCGCCGGTGGCGGTGGCGGTGTCGGCGGGTGCGGGGCGCCACAGGGTCGCGATGCCGCGGCTGGGATAGACGAGCAGGGGCGGTTCGTCGGGGCTGACGGGCGGGGCGGGCTTGTGCGCGAACACCGAGGGGACCAGCAGCAGGCCGCGTCCGGCGGCGTGCACGGTGTGCCGGCCGATCATCTTGTCGATGTGCAGGACGCCGTCGTCCCAGCGCAGGTTGGGGTGCATGCCGGCGAACAGGGCGCGGGCGCCGCCGGTGGCCAGGCGGCGGGCGCGGTAGGTCATGTCGGCCTCCAGCACGAGCCGGATCTGCGGCCAGTGCGGCCGGACGGCGATGTGCCAGTAGCGGCGCAGCTCGTCGCAGATCGCGTCGTTGAGGCGGGCGACGCGGGCGTCGGCGGCGGCGGCGTCGGCGAGGGCGGCGGGCGGTGGGCCGGGGGCGTGGACGGCGAGCAGGTCGCGGCGGACCCGGCCGGGCGGGGCGGCGCGGGCGGCGGCGAGCTGGTCGTCGAAGCGGGGTGCGAACGTCTCGGGTCGGGGGGTGAGGTGGTCGGGGATGGCGTGCCGGTCGCCGACCAGCGCCATCAGCAGCGTGGTGTCGACGCCGGTGAGGCGACGCAGGGCGTCGCGCCGCCAGGGCAGCTGCAGCGCGTAGCGGCCGGGGTCGCGCAGGACCCGCAGGCTCTCCATGGTCTCGCCGAGCGGCGACAGCGCGAAGCGGGTGTCGGCGAGGTCCTCGACACCGAGCACGAAACGGATCATTAAGCGTCACGCTACATCGTTTCCGCCGGGCGGGGCCTCCGCGATCGACTCGTGGGCATGACGACGAGCGCAGCGAACACGGCGGGCACGAACACGGCGGGCACCGGCGCGGCGGGCGGTGGCCCGGGCGGCGGGCGCGCCGCAGCCACGACGGCGGTGCCGGGTGCGGGCCGGGGTGTGATCGTGTTGCTGGCGGTGACGTGCGGGGTCGCGGTCGGGAACGTGTACTTTCCGCAGGCGGTGGCTCCGGCGGTCGCGGCGGGGCTGGGGGTGGGTGCGGGGACGGCGGCGGGGGTGGTGTCGGCGGCGCAGTTCGGGTACGCGGCGGGGATCTTCCTGCTGGTGCCGTTGGGCGACCGGGTGGCGCACCGGCGGTTGATCGTGGTGCTGCTGGCGGTGACGGCGGCGGCGCTGGCGGTGGCGGGCGCCGCGCCGGGGGCGGGGGTGCTGGTGGCGGCGAGCGCGGCGGCGGGGGCGGCGACGGTGGTCGCGCCGGTGGTGGGGCCGATGGCGGCGGGGCTGGTTCCGGCGTCGCGGCGGGGGTGGGTGAGCGGGGTGATGCTGAGCGGGTCGCTGGGCGGGATGCTGCTGTCGCGGTCGCTGGGCGGGCCGCTGGCGCAGTGGCTGGGGTGGCGGTCGCCGTATCTGGTGGCGGCGGCGCTGGCGCTGGTGCTCGCGGTGGTGCTGGCGCGCGGGCTGCCGGTGACGGTGCCGCCGTCGGGGCAGCGCTACGGGCGGTTGCTGCTGGAGCCGTTGGCGCTGTTGCGGGAGGAGCCGGAGCTGCGGCGGTCGTGCTTCTACCAGGCGGCGGTGTTCGGTGCGTTCTCGGCGGTGTGGACGG
This sequence comes from Spirillospora sp. NPDC000708, assembly GCF_040299565.1. Classification (NCBI taxonomy): domain Bacteria; kingdom Bacillati; phylum Actinomycetota; class Actinomycetes; order Streptosporangiales; family Thermomonosporaceae; genus Spirillospora; species Spirillospora sp. NPDC000708. Next base: position 26,984 of record NZ_JBEPCJ010000105.1, on the reverse strand, counting down.
GGGTGGCGCTGCTGCTGGCGGGTCCCCGGTACGGGTTGGGGGCGCCGGCGGTGGGGGCGCTGGCGCTGGTGAACGCGGCGACGATGGTGTGCACGCCGGTGGCGGGCCGGGCGGCGGACAGGCGGGGCGCGGACGCGGTGAGCCTGTGGGCGATGGCGGGGGTGGTGGTGTCGGCGGGGGTGCTGGCGGTGGGGTGCGTCGGCGGCGCGGTGGGGCTGGCGGGGCTGGCGGCGGGGTCGCTGCTGCTGGACGTGGCGATGCAGTCGGGGATGGTCGCCAATCAGGTCCGCAACTACGGGTTGCGGGCGGACGCGCGCAGCCGGGTGAACACCGCCTACATGACGTGCGGGTATCTGGGCGGGGCGGCGGGGTCGTGGCTGGCGGCCCGGGCGTACGGGGGGTTCGGGTGGGCGGGGGTGTGTGGGCTGGCGGGGGCGCTGGCGGCGGCGGCGCTGGTGCGGCATGGGGCGGCGATGCGCTCCCGTCCGCGCGCCGCCGCCCGGACCGCCGACACCGGCGCGGGAGCGGGCGGGTGAGGCGCGGCCCGGCGCGGGCCGGTGTTCGTGCGCGGGGTGGGGTGTGCGGGGTCAGGTGCGGTGGACGGCGAGGTCGGTGCGTCCGGGGGCCAGGTCGGGGCGCAGGACCAGGTCGTCGTCGTAGCCGCCGCCGCGTTCGGGCCGGTAGGGGATGGGGTCGGCGGTGGGCAGGGCGGTGAGGCGCCGGTCGAGGCGGGCGGCGGCGCGGGCGTGCTCGGCGGGTCCGGCGCGGTCGGCGCCGGTGATCACCAGGGGCGGCAGGACGTCCATGCCGCTGTAGAACAGGGTGCCGTGCAGGAGGGGGAACAGGATGTCCTCGGCGTCGCCGTGGACGCCGCGGGGGCCGAGGCCGGTGGCGCGGGCGCCGGCGGTGGTGACGACGAGGGCGCGGTGCCCGGTCAGGCCGCCGTCGCCGTAGCGGCGGGCGCGGCCGTCGTCATCGTGGACGCCGAAGGCGTAGCCCTGGACGAACACGCGGTCGAACCAGCCTTTGAGGATGGCGGGCATCCCGTGCCACCACAGCGGGAACTGCAGGACGAGGGCGTCGGCCCAGTCGAGTTTGGCGTGTTCGGCGCGGATGTCGGGGGCGAGCGCGCCGGTGGCGCGGGCGTGCTCGGTGGCGGGTCCCAGGCGCAGGGGTTCGCTGGGGTCGTGGGCGACGTCGCCGGGTCCGGCGACGGGGTTCCAGCGCATCGCGTACAGGTCGGAGTGGCGGACGCGGTGGCCGTGGCGCCGCAGGGTGGCGGTGCCGTGGTCGCGCAGGGCGCCGTTGAGGGAGCGCGGTTCGGGGTGGGCGAACACCCACAGCACGTTCATCGGGAGTCCTCCTTGGCGGGGTGCGGTCGGGTGGTCCGTTTCCGATGCTGCCGGGGGCGGGTCGGCCGTCACGAGTGGCCGGTCGGCCATCATGTGCAAGGATCGGGCCATGAGCGGGGGTGGAGGCGGCCGGCATCGGGTGGTGGTGCTGGTGCGCGAGGGTGTGCTGCCGATGGAGCTGGGGATCGTGCATCAGCTGTTCGGGGGGGCGCGGTCGGCGGCCGGGGAGCCGCTGTACGAGGTGGTGTCGTGCGGGGTGGCGGCGGGGCCGGTGCGCACCGACGCCGATTTCCAGGTGCACGTGCCGTTCGGGCTGGAGGCGCTGGAGGGGGCGGGCACGGTGGTGGTGCCGGCGTCGCACGAGCTGGACGAGCGGTGCCCGGGGGCGGGGCCGGTGCCAGCGGCGCTGGTCGAGGCGCACCGGCGCGGCGCGCGGGTCGCCTCGATCTGCACGGGCGCGTTCGTGCTGGCGGCGGCGGGTCTGCTGGAGGGGCGGCGGGCGGCGACGCACTGGCTGTCGGCGGACCGGTTCAGCGCGATGTTCCCGCGGGTGGACCTGGATCCGGCGGTGCTGTACGCCGACGAGGGGGACGTGCTGACCTCGGCGGGCGAGGCGGCGGGGATCGACCTGTGCCTGCACGTGATCCGGCGGGACCACGGCGCGGCGGTCGCGGGGGACGTCGCGCGGCGGACGGTGGTGCCGCCGCACCGGGAGGGCGGGCAGGCGCAGTTCATCGCGCGTCCGGTGGCGGCGCCGCGGGAGGCGTCGACGGGCCCGGCGCGGGAGTGGGCGCTGGAGCGGCTGGCCGAGCCGCTGACGCTGGCGGAGCTGGCGGCGCAGGCGTCGATGAGCGTGCGGACGTTCACGCGGCGGTTCCGGCAGGAGGCGGGGGTGTCGCCGGCGGTGTGGCTGGCGCGGCAGCGGGTGGAGCGGGCGCGGCAGCTGCTGGAGGAGACCGATCTGCCGGTGGAGCGGGTGGCGGAGCGGTCGGGGTTGGGGACGGCGGCGTCGCTGCGGGCGCGTCTGCAGGCGGCGGTGGGGGTGTCGCCGTCGGCGTACCGGGCGACGTTCCGGGGTTCCGGCTCGGGTCCCGCCGCCGGCGCGGGGCCGGGTTCCGGGCCGGGTGCGGGCCGCCCGGCGGACTGACCCCGCGGCCGGCGGGCTGGCTGCCGCGCCGCCCGCGCGCCCGCGGCGGCCGCAGGCGGCGGGCGGGGGTCAGGCGGGTTCGGTGTCGGTGAGCTCGGTGGGTTCGGCGATGACGTCGACCATGGCGCCGTTGCGCACGACGGTGATCGGCAGGGGGCGGCCGATGGCGTCGGCGAACATCAGCCGCTGCAGGGACTGGGCGTGCGACACCGGCTCCCCGCCGGCGGTGAGGACCAGGTCGCCGCGCCGCAGCCCGGCGCGGTCGGCGGGGCTGGCGGGGACGACCTCGGCGACCCGCAGTGCCTCGTCCTGCCCGGTGCGGGCGCGCAGCGCCGCGGGGACCGGGACGGGCGCGGCGACCAGGCCGAGGTAGGCGCGGCGGACGCGGCCGTCGCGCATCAGCGCGCCGATGATGCGGCGGGTGGTGGCGTTGATCGGGACGGCGAGGCCGAGCCCTGCGCCGGCGACGGCGGTGTTGATCCCGACGACGCGGCCGCGGGAGTCGGCGAGGGCGCCGCCGGAGTTGCCGGGGTTGAGGGCGGCGTCGGTCTGGATGACGTCCTCGATGACGCGGGCGGTGCCGCCGCTGCGGGCGGGCAGGGACCGGCCGAGCGCGGACACCACCCCGGCGGTGACGGACCCGGCGAGGCCGAGGGGGTTGCCGACGGCGACGACGAGCTGCCCGACGACGAGGCGGTCGCTGTCGCCGAGGGTGGCGGGGCCGGGGACGTCGCCGTCGGCGCGGACGACGGCGAGGTCGGACAGCGGGTCGGTGCCGACCACGGTGAAGTCGGCGGTGGAGCCGTCGGCGAAGGCGGCCTGCCCGCCGGCGGCGGCGCCGACGACGTGGGCGTTGGTGAGCAGGAACCCGTCGCCGGTGAACGCGACGGCGGATCCGGCTCCCTCGCCGCGGCGGTGGCGGACGCGCAGCGCGGCGACGCGGGGGGTGAGTTCGCGGGCGACGGCGGACACGGCGGCGGAGTAGGCGTCCAGGGCGTCCGCGGCGGGCCCGTCGTCATCGGGCGGGCGGGCGCTCTGGCGGGGTTCGGGGGACATCGCGGCACCTCCAGATGATTACAACATTACCGCGCAACATCCGGAAGCGGCGGAGTGTTCCCCCCGGTGCCGGTCGGAGCCGGTCAGGGGCCGCCGTTGCCGCGGACCTCGGAGCGCAGGACGCTGTAGAGCACCTCGTCGCGGTACCGGCCGTCGCGGAAGCCGTACCCGCGCATCACGCCCTCGCGGGTGAAACCGGCCTTCTCCAGGGCGCGCTGCTCGGCGATGTTGTCGACCTCGGTCTCGGCCTGCACGCGGTGCGCGGTGGTGTGCGCGAACAGGTACGCCACCAGCAGCCGCTGCGCGCGGGACCCGGCGCCGCGTCCCCGCGCCGCCGGCAGCAGCGAGATCCCGATGCTCCAGCACCACAGCGACCCGGCCATGGGGACGCGCCGGTAGGACACGATCCCGAGGACCTCGTCGGCGCGGGCGACGGCGAGGGTGCCGGTGTCCTCCCCCAGCATCCCGTCCTGCTCGTAGCGGCGCCGGAACCGGTGCGGGTCGCTCCACCCCTCCCACAGGAACGGCCCGGCGAGCTCGGGGTCGGTGCGCAGCCGCTCGATCACCGGCAGGTCCGCCTCGGCGACCGGCCGCAACTCCACATGATCGTTCATGGCCGTCACCGTAGGGCGGACCGCTCCCGCCGCGCGACCCGCCCGCCCCGGGCGGAGCCCGTCGTGCGTCAGGGTGCCGTCGGGTGCGGGTCGCCGGCCGGTTCGTCGCGGGCTTGCTCGTCGTGGGCGGTGCCGGTGGGCTCGGTGTGCGAGAGCGCGGCGAGGAGGCGCAGTTTCTCGTCGCTGTCGCTGCCCTTGTCGGGGTAGTAGACGACGAGGATGACGTCGTCGATGGGGAGTTTGTCGCGGTGCAGGCGCAGGTCGCCGACGACGGGGTGGTGGACGGTGGTGGTGCCTCCGTCGAGAGCGCGGACGTCGTGGCGGGCCCACAGGGTGCGGAACCGCTGGCTGGACAGGGCGAGCTCTCCGACGAGCTCGACGAACCGGGGATCGTCGGTGTCGTCCCCGATGGTGGTGCGCAGGGCGGCGACGAAGTCGGCGGTGGCTCTGGCCCAGTCCTGGTGGAAGGCCCGTTCTTCGGGATCGAGGAGGAGGGAGCGGAGCCGGTTCTGGCCGGGCCGCAGGCGCGGGGACAGCGCGACGGCCATGGGGTTGGAGGCCAGGACGTCGAACGCGCGTCCTTCGACGAACGCGGGGACCTGCAGGTGGGCGAGCAGCTCGTGCACGCGCGCCGGGACGTGCTCGGGCCGCTTGCGGCGCGGCGCTCTGGGGCGCGCCGCCGTCAGGCCCAGCAGATACGTCCGCTCGACGTCGTCGAGCCGCAGGACACGCGCGAGCGCCTCCAGGACCTGGAGTGAGGGGTTGGTGTCACGGCCCCGTTCCAGGCGCAGGTAGTAGTCGGGACTGATCCCGGCGAGCAGGGCGACCTCCTCGCGGCGCAGGCCGGGCACGCGGCGGTTGCCCCCGGCGGGGAGTCCCGCCTGCGCGGGAGTGACCAGCTCGCGGCGGGCGCGCAGGTAGCTGCCGAGCCGGTTGCCGGAATCCTCGTCCTTCATGACTCCACCGTATGCGGTGGGCATGTCTCCAAAGGGGGCCCTGCCAGGACCAGGGAGAACGGGGGCCCTGCCGCACTCGGCGGATCCCGCCGAGACTGCGGTCACAGCGTCCTTTTCGAGAAGGACGGATTCGAGAAGGACGGACATCGCCGTCCGCGCCGGCGGGCCTGAACGCCGCCGGCGCCCTGGACTGGAAGGGAAGATCTCATGGACATCTCCAACCGCACCGTCTTCATCGTCGGCGGGACCTCGGGCATCGGGCGGGAGCTGGCCCGCCGGTTCGCCGCGGCGGGCAGCACCGTCGCCGTCGGCGGCCGCAGCGCGGAGGCGCTCTCGGGCCTCGCCGAGGAGGGCTTCGGCACGTTCGCCGTCGACGTCACCGACGGTACGTCCGTTGCGTCCGTCCGTGACGCCGTCCTGGCCCGGTACCCGGACCTGGACACCGTGGTGACCATGTCGGGCGTCATGCTCCTGGAGGACCTGCGCGACCCCGCGCACTTCCCCGCGGCGGAGACGACGATCGACACCAACCTCGTCGGCACCATCCGGGTCATCGACGCCTTCACCCCCCACCTGGTCGGGCGGGGCGCCGGCACCTTCGTCACCGTCACCTCGGGCATCGCGTTCCTGCCGTTCCCGCCCATGCCCACCTACGCCGCCTCCAAGGCCGCGGTGCACGCCTACTCCGAGGCGCTGCGCGCGCAGCTCGACGGCACCGGCGTCGAGGTCGTCGAGCTCGTCCCCCCGGCCGTCGCCACGGCGGGCCAGGAGACGGTGAACCCGCACGCGCTGCCGCTCGACGACTTCGCCACCGAGGTCATGGACCTGCTCTCGGCGGACCCCACCCCCGACGAGATCCTCGTCAAGGGCGTCCTCATGCACCGCTGGGCCGAGCGCGACGGCACCTACGCCGATCTCGTCGCACAGCGCTCCCAGGCCCTGAGCATGCTCCCCGGCCGCCAAGGCTGATACCCCGGCCGGGGGGCGGCTCCCGGGAACAGGCGCCGGGCAGGGGGTCAGCGCAGGGTGGACAGGCCCCCGTCGACGTGCACGACCTGCCCGGTGACGTAGGCGGCGCGCTGCGACAGCAGGAACACCACGACGTCGGCGACCTCCCACGCGGTGCCCTGCCGGTGCATCGGGATCAGCGCGGCGACGCGGTCGCGGCCGGCGTTGCCGCCGGACGCGTCGCGTCCCATGACCGTGTCGATCAGGCCGGGCGCGACCACGTTGGCGCGCACGCCGCGCCCGGCGCCCTCGGCGGCGATGTGCCGGACCAGCCCGGTGAGCCCGGCCTTGGACGCGTCGTAGGACGGGGACCGCGACCCGGGCTTGGTGCCGGCCAGCGACCCGATGAACACCATCGCGGCGCCGGCGTCCAGGGCGGGCAGCGCCGCCTTGCCGACCAGGAACGGGGCGCGCAGGTTCACCTGCATGACGCGGTCCCAGTCGGCCAGGCCGGTGCCCGCCATCCCGTAGCCGATGCCGATCCCGGGGTTGAACACCACCCCGTCCAGGCCGCCGAGCTTCTCCGCCGCCCGGGTGACCACACGGTCGCAGGACTCGGGGTCGGTGACGTCGGCGATCACGACGTGCGCGCGGCCGCCCTCGGCGGCGATCATCCCGGCGGTCGCGCCCGCGGCGTCCTCGTCGACGTCGGCGCAGGCGACCTGCGCGCCCTCGCGGGCGGCGGTGACGGCGATGGCGCGGCCGTTGCCGACGGGCGCCTCGGGGTCGTCGCTGGGCCGGGTCCCGGCGCCGACGACCAGGATGCGGCGGCCGGGCAGCAGCGGCCCGCCGGGGACCGCGGGCGGGACGGAGGGACGCGCGGGCTGCGCGGGGGGACGCGCGGAGGGGTCGGGCATGCCCGGCACCGTAGCCGACCCGCCCGTCCCCCGCCCAGACCCCGGCGGCGGCACGGCGCCCCCGGCGCTCGGGTCCGGCGGAGCGTCGCGGGTGGCTAGGGTCGGGGCCATGGACGTGATCGGGGAAGGCCGGGCGGAACCGGTCGTCGTGGAGCGCGCCGCGGGCGTCGGCGGGGAGCTGGTGCTGCGCCGGGCGGGCGCCGACTACGAGATCATCAGCAACGGGATGTTCCTGATGGACACCCGCAACGGCGAGTCCGAGCGGCTGCTGGTCCGCGCCGCCGCCGACGCCGCCCTTGACCTGGACGGCTCCGGGGATGACGGGCCAAGCGGGGAGCCGCTGCGGGTGCTGATCGGCGGGCTCGGCGTCGGGTTCTCCCTGGCCGAGGCGCTGGCGCATCCGGCCGTCGGGCACGTCACGGTGGTGGAGCGGGAACCGGCGGTGGTCGGCTGGCACGCCGGGCCGCTGCGGCCGTGGTCGCGCGGCGGCCTCGACGACCCCCGCGTCGCGCTCGTGCGCGCCGACCTCCTCGACGTCGTCGCCGCCGACCCGGCAGACGGTGTCGACGGGGTCGCCGGTGTCGACGGGGCGGGGTTCGACGCGGTGTGCCTGGACATCGACAACGGCCCCGACTGGACGGTCACGCCCGGCAACGCCCGCCTGTACGGGCCGGACGGGCTGGACCTGCTCGCCGGGCGGCTCAGCCCGCGCGGGGTGCTGGCGGTGTGGAGCGCGGGCGCCGCGCCCGGCTTCCAGGACCTGCTCGCGACCCGGTTCGCGCGCGTGGAGGCGCTGCCGGTGCCGGTCCCGCGCGGCGAGCCGGACATGGTGTACCTGGCCCGCCGCCCGCGCCCGTAGGCGGCGGACAAACCCGGGGCGGCCGTTTCTGTCGACCGCGCGCTCGGTTCCGGATGACCCGTTCGCTAGGTTTCGGCTGACAACACCTTTAATGGGAGGTTCAGTGGCCACTGCTCACGCTGCCCGGCGGGGTCCCGCCGTCCTCGGCGACCTGCTGCCCGGTTCCCTCGCCCGCGACGCCGCGCTCGTCGCGGGCGCGGCCGCGTTCGTCGGCGTCGCCGCCCAGATCGCGGTACCGCTGCCCGGCACCCCCGTGCCCGTGACCGGGCAGACCTTCGCGGTGCTGCTGGCCGGCGCCGCGCTCGGCTTCGGCCGCGCCGGACTCGGCATGATCGTCTACCTGCTGGCCGGGATGGCGGGCGTCCCCTGGTTCACCGACGGCGCCTCCGGCGCCGGCTTCCCGACGTTCGGCTACGTCCTCGGCTTCGTCGTCGCCGCCGCCGTGGTCGGCCGCCTCGCCGAGCGCGGCGGTGACCGCACCCCGCTGCGGACCGTCGCGACGATGCTGACCGGCACCGCCATCATGTACGCGGCGGGCGTCCCGTACCTGATGGCGTCCCTGCACGTCGGACTCGGCAAGGCGCTGCACCTGGGCGTGACGCCGTTCCTGGCGGGCGACGCGCTGAAGGTCGCGCTCGCCGCGGCGCTGCTGCCGGCGGCATGGAAGCTGACGGGCCGCCTCACCGGCCGCGCCTCCTGACGCACCGCCTCACCCGCCCCCGTGCCGTGGAGCCTCACGGCACGGGGGCGGACGCACAGGAACCGCCCGCCGGAAAGCCGCCGCAGAGGCGCAGAGGGGTGCCGAGGGGACGCGCGGGCGCGATGCATGGGTGCGGGCGGAACGGGCATGTGCAGGTCGTGAGCGCCCGCCGCGATGTGGCGCACACCTCACCGGACGCCGCCGCCCCGCCTGTTTGAACAGGTTCAATTCTGCCGTACAGTGGCTTGCGTGAAGCTCGCCGTGACAGCACCGGACCGCCTCGTCGTCCGCACCGCCCCGGTCGCCGACCCCGGCGACCTCGTCTCGAGACTTCCGCACCCCTCCGCCCTGGCCTGGATCCGCCACGGCGAAGGCATCGTCGGCTGGGGCGAAGCCGCCCGCATCACCCTGCCCGGCGGCGAGGACCGCTTCACCACCGCGGCCGCCCTCCTGCGCGAACTGTTCGGCGCCGCCGACATCGACGACCCCGTCGCCCTGCCCGGCACCGGCCCCGTCGCCTTCGGCGGATTCGCCTTCGACCCCAAATCCCCCGACTCGGTCCTCATCGTCCCGCGCCGCGTCCTCGGCCGCCGCGACGGCCGCGCCTGGCTCACCACCATCGGCGACGACGCCGACCCCCTCTCCCTCGTCCACGAACCCCAGGCCCCCACCGGCCTCACCTGGGGCGACGGAGCCATGCCCGCGCACGCCTGGGGCGACGCCGTCGCCACCGCCGTCCAGCGCATCCGCGGCGGCGCCCTCGGCAAGGTCGTCCTCGCCCGCGACCTCACCGTCCACGCCGACGCCCCCATCGACGCCCGCGTCCTGCTACGCCGCCTCGCCGACCGGTTCCCCGGCTGCTACACCTTCTCCTGCGCCGGCCTCGTCGGCGCCACCCCCGAACTGCTCATCCGCCGCACCGGCGGCGACATCGAATCCCTCGTCCTCGCCGGCACCACCGCCCGCGGCGACACCCCCGACGACGACCGCGACCGCGCCGCCCGCCTCTTCGCCTCCGCCAAGGACCGCGAAGAGCACCGCTACGCCGCCGACATGGTCCGCGACGCCCTCGACCCCCTGTGCGCCCGCCTGCACGTCCCCGCCGAACCCGAACTGCTCACCCTCCCCAACCTCCACCACCTCGCCTCCCCCCTGCGCGGCCGCCTCGCCGCCGACCGCTCCGTCCTCGACGTCGTCGCCGCGCTCCACCCCACCCCCGCCGTCTGCGGCACCCCCACCGACATCGCCATGGACCTCATCCGCGAACTCGAGGGCATGGACCGCGGCCGCTATGCCGGCCCCGTCGGCTGGGTCGACGCCCGCGGCGACGGCGAATGGGGCATCGCCCTGCGCTGCGCCCAGCTCGACGGCACCCGCGCCCGCCTGTTCGCCGGCTGCGGCATCGTCGCCGACTCCGACCCCGCCGCCGAACTCGCCGAAGCCCGCACCAAGTTCCGCGCCATGCAGTACGCCCTGCAGGGCTGACCCGCCCCACCGGTACCCCGCCCGCCACGCCACACTGGTCACGTGCGCGCGTCCCGCCTGCTGTCCCTGCTCCTGCTGCTGCAGACCCGCGGCCGCATGACCGCCCGCGACCTCGCCGACGAACTCGAGGTATCGGTTCGCACCGTCTACCGCGACGTCGAATCACTGTCCGCCGCCGGCGTCCCCGTCTACGCCGACCGCGGCCCCGACGGCGGCTACCGCCTCCTGGAGGGCTACCGCACCCGCCTCACCGGACTCACCACCGGCGAGGCCGAATCCCTCTTCCTGTCCGGCATGCCCGGCCCCGCCTCCCAGCTCGGCCTCGGCGACGTCGTCGCCGCCGCGGAACTCAAACTCATGGCGGCCCTCCCGCCCGATCTACGCTCCCGCGCCGCACGCATCCGCGAACGCTTCCACCTCGACGCCCCCGGCTGGTTCCGCGCCCCCGACGACGTCCCCCACCTGCAGCCCGTCGCCGACGCCGTCTGGAACCAGCAGCGCATCCGCGTCCTGTACCGCCGCTGGGCCCGCCCCCAGCAGGTCGAACGCGTCCTCGAACCGATCGGCGTCGTCCTCAAGGCCGGCACCTGGTACCTCATCGCCCGCATCCACCACCCCGACGCCCAACCGACCGACACCGAACAGCCGGACGCCCAACCGACCGACACCGCACCGGCACACGCGGCGCCGCCGCGCACCTACCGCGTCTCCAAGATCCTCACCCTCCAGCCGCTCCCCCAGCGCTTCGAACGCCCACCCGGCTTCGACCTCGCCGCCTACTGGGACGCCTACGCCGCCCGCTTCGAAGCCGACTCCTACCGCGACCAGGCCACCGTCCGCCTCAACCCCAACGGCCTCCAACGCGCCGCACTCCTCATGCCACCCGTCATGGCACGCGCCGTCCACGACAACGCAGGCCCACCCGACCCCACCGGCTGGACCACCGTCACCCTCCCCGTCGAATCACTCCGCCACGCCCACGTCGAATTCCTCAAACTCGGCGCCGACATCGAAGTACTCGACCCACCACCACTGCGCGCCATGATGGCCGACACCGCCCGCGCCCTCGCCGACCGCTACCTGCACTGACCCAGACAGCCTCACCCGCACAGCCTCACCGCGCCGCAGGCTGGCACCCCGGACACCAGAACAGATTCCGCGCCGCCAGCTCCGCCGACGCCACCACCGACCCGCACACCAGGCACGGCGCCCCCGCCCGCCGGTACACGTACACCTCACCACCATGATCGTCCACCCGCGGCGGACGCCCCATCGCCTCCGGCATGTGCTCCGGACGCACCGTGTCGATCCGCCCCGACCGCACCCCCTCCGCCATCAGCACCACCAGATCCGCCCAGATCGCCGACCACTGCCCCTCCGACAGCGCCCGCCCCGGCAGCATCGGATCGATCCCCTGCCGGAACAGCACCTCCGCCCGGTAGATGTTCCCCGGCCCCGCCACCACCGACTGATCCATCAGCAGCGCCGCGATGCTCGTCCGGCTCCGCGAGATCCGCGCCCACGCCCGCCCCGGATCCGCGTCCGCCCGCAACGGATCCGGCCCCAGCCGATCCACCAGCAGCTTCACCTCACCCGGCTCCAGCAGCTCGCACGCGTTCGGACCGCGCAGATCCGCGTGCCCGCCCGCACCCGACAACCGCAACCGCACCGCCCCCTGCGGCTCCGGCACCGGCAACCCGCCGAACCGCCACGTCCCATAGATCCCCAGATGGACGTGCAGAACGCGGTCGTCGTCGAACTCCAGCAGCAGATGCTTGCCGTACGCCTCGGCGGCGCTCAGCACGCGACCGTCGATCTCGGCCGCACCCGCCGCGAACCGGCCCTGCGGGCTCTCGGCGGCGACGGGACGGCCGCCGAACACCCGACGGTGCTCGGCGGCCAGACGATGGAGGGTATGTCCTTCGGGCATGACGCCCGCAATCCTACGACCGCAGCGGCGCCCCCACCTCCCGCATGTGCGACAGCGCCTGCCGGTACGACTCCACCAGCCCCGTCTCGGTGAACGGCAGCCCCACCGCCGCGCAATGCGCCCGCACCAGCGGCTGCACCCGCCGCAGACTGCACCGCGGAATCCCCGGGAACAGATGGTGCTCGATCTGGTAGTTCAGGCCACCCATCAGCCAGTCCACCACCACACCGCCCCGCACGTTCCGCGACGTCAGCACCTGCCTGCGCAGATGCCCCCACCGCTCACCCGGCTCCGGCATCGCCATCCCCTTGTGGTTCGGCGCGAACACCGCCCCCAGATGCACCCCGAACAGCGCATGGTGCAGCACCATCAGCACGACCGCCTTCCCCGGCGACAGCAGCGTGAACGCCAGCGACAGGTACCCCACCGCGTGCAACGCCAGCAGCCCGCCCTCGACCAGCCGCTCCCGCCGCGACCTCCCCCGCAGGTACAGCACGCTGCCCACCTTCAGGTTCAGCCCCTCCAGCGTCAGCAACGGGAAGAACAGCCCCGCCTGATGCCGCGCCACCCACCGCAGCAGCCCCCGCTGCCGCGCCGCCTGCCCCTCCGTCCACGCCAGGACCCCCTCCCCCACGTCCGGGTCCTTGCCGACATGGTTCGGATTGGCGTGATGCCGGTTGTGCTTGTCGCTCCACCACCCCTGCCCCATCCCCAGCAGCAGGTTCCCCAGCACCAGCCCCAGCAGCCGGTTCGCCCGCGCCGACCGCGCGATCTGCCGATGCCCCGCGTCATGCCCCAGGAACGCCGTCCGCGCCGACAGCACCGCCAGCGGAATCCCCAGCAGCACCGCCCACCAGCTCGCCCCCGCCCACCCGACCGCCGCCCACACCGCCGCCGTCGCCGCGAGATTCAGCCCGATCGCCCGCGCGTAGTATCCGGGACGCCGGTCCAGCAGCCCGCTCGCGCGGACCTGCCGCGCCAGCGGAGCGAAATCACTGCCGGCCGCCCGGGCGGGCGGGGCGTCGAGGGTCGCGGTCATCGGGGCCTCCATCGGATCGTCGGTGCGCTGACTGACCCGAAGCTACGGAGACGATCATCAAGCGGTCGCCACGCTGCGGAGCCAACCCCGCCCTGGCTCCCAGGTCCCGGTACCCCCATCCGCCGTCGCCCCCGCGGACCACCCGGACGAGCCCGCGACCACCCCCGACGCCGACCCTGCATCGAAGACGGAACATCCCGTCCATATAGGGTCAGAAGTCATGAGCGAACCGACGCGGTGGATCGACCTGGACGGTGCCGTCAACGCCCGAGACCTCGGCGGCCTCCCCACGGCCGACGGAGGCACCACCCGGCGCGGCCGCGTCCTGCGCTCGGACAACCTCCAGGACCTCACCGTCACCGACGTCCGGATCCTCCTCGACGAGTACCACCTCAAGAACGTCATCGACCTGCGCAGCGACGCCGAGGTCCGCCTCGAAGGCCCCGGCCCCCTCGCCCGCGTCCCCTCCGTCACCCTGCACCACCTGTCGCTGTTCCCCGAGGGCGGCCGCCGCACCGACGTCACCGCCGACACCCCCGACCGCGCCGACGTCGACAAGGCGCTCCCCTGGCAGGACCGCGACGCCGGAGGCACCGAGCTCGACCGCTCCACCGGCCACTACCTCGGCTACCTGCGCGACCGCGGCGACAACATCGCCGCCGCCCTGCGCGTCATGACCCGCACCGACGGCTCCGCCCTCGTCCACTGCGCCGCCGGAAAGGACCGCACCGGTGTCGTCTGCGCCCTCGCCCTCGACCTCGCCGGCGTCACCCGCGAAGCGATCGTCGCCGACTACGCCATGACCGGCGACCGCATCGACGCCGTCCTCGGACGCCTGCGCAACAGCGACACCTACGCCGCCGACCTGGACTCCCGTCCCGCCGACACCCACGTCCCCCACGCCGCCATCATGGAAAAGCTCCTCGCCCGCATCGACGAGGAGTTCGGCGGCACCGAGGGCTGGCTCGCCGGCCACGGCTGGACCGGCGAGGACACCGACGCCCTCCGCGACCGCCTCCTCGGCTGACCGGTCTCACCGCACGCACCACCGCATAACCCCGCGCCGCCGCGACCGCCTCGCGAGCGGCGCGGCTCACGTGTACGGCCGCACCTCACGGGTAGCGCCGGGAACACCCGACACCAACCCGGAGGCAACGCCGATGAAACTGCGCTCACCGCACATCGCCGCCCTGCGCGCCCTTGCCGACCCCACCGTCCGGCCCCGCGACGTCCGCCGCGCCCTCGGCGTCGAGACCGCCACCCGGCGCTGGCTCATCGGCGGCGTGCTGCCGCTCTGGCTCGGCGCCGGCCTCGCCGACTGGCACCGGCACCGCAGGACGCACATCGAGACCACCGCCGGCGCCCGCGAGTCCATGATCCACTCGCTGATGATGGCCGAGGCCGGCGTCCCCGTCGCCCTGGGCCTGTTCTGCGAGGTCAACCCCGGCGTGCTGGCCACCTGCGCCGGGGCCCTCGCCGTCCACGGCGCCACCGCGTACTGGGACGTCAGCTATGCCGAGGAGCGCCGCCGCGTCACCCCGCTGGAGCAGCACATCCACAGCCTGCTGGAGGTCGTCCCGCTGATGGCCACCGGCTTCCTGACCGTCCTGTACTGGGACCAGGCGCGCGCCCTCGTCGGCCAGGACGGCCGTCCTGGCTTCCGCCTCCGGCTGAAACGCCGTGACCCGCTGTCCCGCCGGACCCGGATCGCGCTGCTGGCCGCGATGGGCGTCTTCGGTGCCCTCCCCTATGCCGAGGAAATGGTCCGCTGCCTGCGCGCCCGCCCCACCCTCGAACCGCAGCCGACCACCACGCCGGCACCGACCCCCACTCTGTCCATCCTTGCGGACCCGGAGCACGCCACCGCCGAATGACCTGCGAAGGTTCTTCTCTTCGGCGAAGGTCTTTTGTTTTGGGCGGAGGTGGATGCAACTCACCCGGTGCCTTTACATTGTAAATTGAGGGTTGAAACATCGAGACGAGGGGCCGGCGTGCGCCGACCCCTCGTTCGGGGTGTCTCTCAGCCGAACAGCTCCCGGACGGCGGCGTGCGCCGCCTTGCGCATCTCCGCGTGCAGCACCGCGTTCGCTTCCCGGTCGGTGCGGGCCTCCACGATGCGCAGCCCCTCCCCCGCCATCGCCTTCGGCACGTCCGCCGCCGCCTCCAGCCGCCGGTACGGGACGCCGTGCGCCGCCGCCACCGCCTCCAGGTCCACCTGGTGCGGCGTGCCGAAGACCCGCTCGAACGGGCCCGCCAGCGCCGCCTGCGGCAGCAGCGAGAAGATCCCGCCGCCCTGGTTGTTCACCACCACGATCGCCAGGTCCGGACGGCGGTCGTGCGGCCCGATGACCAGGCCGTTCTGGTCGTGCAGGAACGCCAGGTCCCCCAGCAGCGCGTACGAGCGGCCGCTGTGCGCCAGCGCCGCCCCGATCGCCGTCGAGACCAGCCCGTCGATCCCGCTGGCCCCCCGGCTCGCCATGATCCGGATGCCGCGCCGCGGCCGCATCACCTGGTCCAGGTCGCGGATCGGCATGCTCGCCGCCGTGAACAGCAGCGACCCGCCCGGCATCGCCGCCACCAGGTCCCGCGCCAGCCGCGGCTCGCTCACCTCCGGGACGCCGTCCAGCACCGCGTCCACCGCCGCCGCGGCGACCAGGTCCGCCGACCGCCACGACTTCAGCCACGCGTCGTCGCCCGACACCACCGGGATCTCGATCTCCGGCGCCACCTGCGTCGCCGACCGCACCGGGTCCGGCCAGTGCGCGAGGTCCGGGGCCAGCACGATGTGCTCCTCGGCCCGCCGCAGCAGCGACAGCAGCGGCCGCGACAGCCCCGGCTTGCCCAGCGTCACCACCACCTCGGGACGGTGCCGCTCCACGAACTCCGGGATCCCCAGCAGGAAATGGTGCGAGGTCAGCGCGTGGTCGCCGTACCGGGCGTTCCCGTTCGGCTCCGACAGCACCGGCCACCCCGCCATCGACGCCGCCGCCACGTACCGCTTGACGTTGACCGCGCCGTCGCCGACCACCAGCACGCCGCGCCGCGTCGGCGGGACGTGCAGCACCGACCCGGGCGTCGCCGCCCGCACCTTCGTCCACGCCCCGGTCGCGTCGCCGTCCAGCGGCTCGCACCACGACTCGTCCCCGTCCGGGATCAGCGGCTCGCGGAACGCCGCGTTCAGATGCACCGGACCCGGCACCGGCGCCTGCGCCAGCCCCCACGCCCGGCTCACCAGCGACCGCCAGTACGCCACCATCCCCGGACGGTTCTCCGGCACGCCGACCTCGGTGCTCCACCGCGCCGCCGTCCCGTACAGCTTCACCTGGTCGACCGTCTGGTTCGCGCCGGTGTCGCGCAGCTCCGGCGGACGGTCCGCGGTGAGCACGACCAGCGGCACGCCCGACTCGTGCGCCTCCACCACCGCCGGATGGAAGTTCGCCGCCGCCGTCCCCGACGTGCACACCAGCGCCACCGGACGCCCTGACCGCTTCGCCAGCCCCAGCCCCAGGAACGACGCCGACCGCTCGTCGATCCGCACGTGCAGCCGGACCCGGCCGGCCTCCTCCGCGGCGTGCAGCGCCAGCGCCAGCGGCGCCGACCGCGACCCCGGCGCCAGCACCGCGTCGGTCATCCCGCACCGCAGCAGCTCGTCGACCAGGACCGTCGCCAGCGCGGTCGCCGGGTTCACCGGCCCACCTCGACCATCGGCGGGCCCGGCAGGAACGCCTGCGCGTCCGCCGCGCGGCGCCGCCAGGCGTCCTCCAGATCGGGCGGCGCCGCGAACCGCCGCAGTGCCTCCTCGTCCACCACCGGCCGCCGCACCTCGATCTCTCCGCCGCGCTCCCCCAGCGGATCCCGCACGACATCGCCGTCCATCAGCGACAGCGTCCCGAGCCCGCACGCGTACGGCAGCTCCGGCAGCGCGGCGGCCAGCGCCACGCCCGCCGCCAGCCCCACCGACGTCTCCACCGCGCTCGACACCACCACCGGCAGCCCGCACGCCTCCGCGACCTCCAGGGCCGCCCGCACCCCGCCGAGCGGCTGCACCTTCAGCACCGCCACGTCCGCGGCCCCCGCCGCCCGGACCTTCAGCGGGTCCTCGGCGCGGCGGATCGACTCGTCCGCCGCGATCGGCACGTCCACCATCCGCCGCACCCGCGCCAGCTCGTCCAGCGTCGCGCACGGCTGCTCGGCGTACTCCAGCTCCCACCGGTCCAGCGACCGGATCATCCGCGCGGCGTGGTCGACGTCCCAGCCGCCGTTCACGTCGATGCGCACCCGGCCGTCCGGCCCGATCGCGTCGCGGACGGCCTCGACCCGCGCGAAGTCGTCGGCGTCGTCCTGGCCGCGCTCGGCGACCTTCACCTTCGCGGTCCGGCAGCCGGACGCCTTGGTCATCTCGAACGCCCGGTCGGGGCCGACCGCCGGGATCGTCACGTTCACCGGGATCCGGTCGCGGACCGGGGCGGGCCAGCCCTCGTGCGCGGCCTCCCGCGCGGCCGCCAGCCAGCGGGCGCACTCGGCCGGCCCGTAGTCGGCGAACGGCGAGAACTCCCCCCACCCGGCGGGGCCCTGGAACAGCACGCCCTCCCGCCGCGTCACACCGCGGAACCGCGTCCGCATCGGGATGGCGAAGACCCGCACCCGCTGACCCCCTGACCTGCCTACCGAATCACGCTATTCCGGACCACGTCGTGAGCCGGACCCTTAGTAGTACCACGGGTGGCGCGACCAGTCGGGGTCGCGCTTCTCCAGGAACGCGTCGCGTCCCTCTGCGGCCTCGTCGGTGCCGTAGGCCAGCCGCGTCGCCTCGCCGGCGAACACCTGCTGGCCCACCAGTCCGTCGTCGATGAGGTTGAACGCGTACTTCAGCATCCGCTGCGCCGTCGGGCTCTTGCCGTTGATCTTGCGGGCCCACTCCAGCGCCGTCGCCTCCAGCTCGGCGTGCGGGACGACCGCGTTCACCATGCCCATCCGGTGCGCGGCCTCGGCGTCGTAGGCCTCGCCGAGGAAGAAGATCTCCCGCGCGAACTTCTGCCCGACCTGCCGCGCCAGGTACGCCGACCCGAAACCGCCGTCGAAGCTCGCCACGTCCGCGTCGGTCTGCTTGAACCGGGCGTGCTCGCGGCTGGCGAGGGTGAGGTCGCACACCACGTGCAGGCTGTGGCCGCCGCCCGCGGCCCAGCCCGGCACCACGCAGATCACGACCTTGCCCATGAACCGGATCAGCCGCTGCACCTCCAGGATGTGCAGCCGGCCCGCCCGCGCCGGGTCGATCGTCTCGGCCGTCTCGCCCTCGGCGTACTTGTAGCCGTCCTTGCCGCGGATGCGCTGGTCGCCGCCCGAGCAGAACGCCCACCCGCCGTCCTTGGGCGACGGCCCGTTGCCGGTCAGCAGCACGCAGCCGACGTCGGACGACATCCGGGCGTGGTCCAGCGCCCGGTACAGCTCGTCGACCGTGTGCGGGCGGAACGCGTTGCGCACCTCGGGCCGGTCGAACGCGATCCGGACGGTGCCCTGGTCCACGGCCCGGTGGTAGGTGATGTCGGTGAAGCCGAACCCCTCGACCTCTTTCCAGGCGTCCGCGTCGAACAGCTCCGAGACCATGTGTTCCTCTCCCGTCGGGGCCCGTGTCGATCCGGGTCGAGCCCATTCAACCGCCCCGCGGTTTGAACGCGTTCAGCGGGGTCGCCTACCCTGATGAGATCATGGATCGCCGCCTCCACGCCGTCGTACTGCCGCCCGGGCCCCGGCTGTTCCGGGCGCTCGCCGCCGCCCTCGACGGCGGCCCCGCCATCTGCCCCCTCTCCCCCGAGCTTCCCGCGCCGGCGCTGGAGGCGATGCTGGAGGCGCTGGCCCCGGACGCCGTCGAGACCGAGGACGGCCTCGCCCCCTACCGGGCCGTGGGCGAGCACGCCCCGCCCGCCGACGGCACCGCCGTGCTGATCGCCACGTCCGGCTCCACCGGCGCCCCCAAGTTCGTCGAGCTGACGGCCGCCGCGGTGCGCCACTCCGCCGCCGGCACCCTCGCCCGCATCGAGGCCGCCCCCGGCGACCGCTGGCTGTGCTGCGTGCCGACCAGCCACATCTCCGGCGTCCAGGTCCTCGTCCGGTCCCTGCTCGCCGGCACCGACCCGATCATCACGCCCCGCTTCGACACCGCCGCCGTCGCCGCCGCGGGACCCGTGCACATCTCCCTGGTCCCCACGCAGCTGCGCCGCCTGCTCGACGCCGGCACCGACCTGTCCCGGCTCGGCGCGATCGTCCTCGGCGGCGCCGCCGCCGCGCCCGGCCTGCTCGCCGAGGCCCGCGAGCGCGGCGGCCGCGTCTTCACCACCTACGGCATGAGCGAGACCTGCGGCGGCTGCGTGTACGACGGCACGCCACTGGACGGCATGCGCGCCGGACTCGGCGCCGACGGCCGGATCCGCCTCGCCGGGCCGTCGCTGTTCAGCGGCTACCGGCTGCGCCCCGAGCAGACCGCCGCGGTCCGCGACGGCGAGTGGTTCGTCACCCAGGACCTCGGCGCCCTGGACGAGGACGGCCGGCTCCGCGTCCGCGGCCGGGTCGACGACGTCATCAACACCGGCGGCGAGAAGGTCCTCGCCGGCGAGATCGCCACCGCGCTGTCGAGGCACCCCAAGGTCCGCGACGTGGTCGTGGTGGGACGTCCCGACCCCGAGTGGGGCGAGCGCGTCACCGCCGTCGTGGTGCCCGCCGCCGACGCGCCCGGCCTGCCCGAGCTGCGCGCCTTCGTCCGCGAGACGATGCCCGCCTGCGCCGCGCCCCGCGAGCTGGAGCTCGTCGACGCGATCCCGCTGCTGGCCTCCGGCAAGCCCGACCGCGCCCGCCTGCGCACCCCGGGGTGACATCCGTACCGCGCGGGGCGCGCGGGGCGCATGGCACGGCGGCGATCGGGGGAGGACGAGCGGCATGGGCGGACAGCGCGAGGAACCGGAGAACGAGAGCGGCCTGACCGTCCTCCTGGCGCTCCTGGCCAACCTCGGCATCGCCGTCGCCAAGATCGTCGCCGCGCTGATCACCGGCTCGGCGTCGATGGCCGCCGAGGCCGCGCACTCGGTCGCCGACACCTTCAACGAGATCCTGCTCATGGTCGGGCTGCGCCGCAGCGGCCGCCCCGCCGACCGCCGCCACCCCTTCGGGTACGGCAAGGAGCGCTACATCTGGACGCTGCTCGTCGCCGTCGCGATCTTCGGCATGGGCGCGCTGTTCTCCTACTACCAGGGGTTCGAGACGCTCATCGGGGCCCGCTCGGGCGCCGAGGCCGACCCGCTGGTCGGGTACGTCGTGCTGGCGGTGGCGTTCGTCCTGGAGGGGATCTCCTGGCAGCAGGCCCTCCGGCAGACCCGCGCCGCGGCCCGCGAGGAGGCGCTGCCGCTCTTCGCCTACATCCGCCGCACCGACGAGCCCACCGCGATCAGCGTCCTGCTCGAGGACTCCGCCGCGCTCGTCGGACTGCTCCTGGCGTTCGGCGGGCTCGGCCTGCACCAGGCCACCGGCTCCGCGGTCTGGGACGGCATCGGGTCGGTCCTCATCGGCGTGCTGCTCACCGTCGTCGCACTCGTCCTCGGCCGGATCAACCTCAACCTGCTGATCGGCAACCAGGCCGATCCCCGGATCGTCGACGACGTCCGCGCCCGGCTGTACGCCGCGCCCGAGGTGGAGTGGGTCGTCGACATCATCACGATGACGGTCGGCGCCGACCGGGTGCTGGTCTGCGCGCGCCTGGACTTCCGCGACGCGCTCACCGCCGCCGACGTCGAGCGCGCCTGCGTCCGGATGGCGCGCGAGCTGCGCGACGCCCACGAGGAGATCGACGAGGTCTTCCTCGAACCGGTCCCCCGCGACGACCCCGAGCTGCGGGAACGCGTGATCGCCCGGTACGGCCGGACGCTGCGGCCGAAGAGCCCGGAGGTCTAGTGGCGTTGGTCACAGTGCCGCCGCCCGACGCCTTTACGAAGTAAGGTCAGGATTCGCGGGGTAGGACGGCATGAAACGCCCCCGAGCGGGCACCACGAAGGACCGGATCGCCCCCCTCGCGATCCCTCCGGGAGCGCCCATCCGGCCGGACCGGGAACAACCGGCCCTCCGCGCGACGTTCCCGTATATGCGTGCGCCTGCAGCGAACGACAATCCGCGCCGCATCCACACACCGAAGGGAGAGGGGTGCCCCCATGCCGCGAAGCGCTATCGAGACCCCGCTCACGGAGTCGGCGAGCCCCGCACTCGACGACCTCCTGAAGCGCGGCCGCGCCCAAGGGCGCCTCTCGCTCGACGAGGTGAGGGGGGCCTTCGAGAGCGCCGGCCTCAGCCCGGCGCAGGGCCGCTCGATCCTGCGCGAGCTGTCGGAGGCCGGGATCAGCCTGGCCGGGGAGCCCGACACCGTCCGCAAGCTGGCCGCGGCCGCCGACCACGACGGCGGCGACACCGCCCAGGCCACCCCGGGCGCCAAGAAGGCCGCCGCCCGCAAGGGCGCCGCCAAGACGACCGGCGGCAAGACGGCCGGCGGGCGGACCCGCAAGACCGCCAAGACCGCCGCCGAGGACGCCCCGCGTCCCGGCACCGGCGACGCCGACGTCCCCGAAGAGGGCTTCGAGGTCACCGAGGTCGAGGCCGCCGACTCCCCCGCGGACCTGGACGACCAGTCGACCGGCATGGGCGACTCGGTGCACACCTACCTCAAGGCCATCGGCCGCCGGCAGCTGCTCACCGCCGAGCAGGAGGTCGAGCTCGCCAAGCGCATCGAGGCCGGCCTGTACGCCGAGCACAAGCTGGAGACCGAGAAGCTCACCCCGCGGATGCGCGCCGACCTGGAGTGGATCGCCGCCGACGGGCGCCGCGCCAAGGCCCACATGCTGGAGGCCAACCTCCGGCTCGTGGTGTCGGTCGCCAAGAAGTACTCCGACCGCGGCCTGTCGCTGCTGGACGTCGTCCAGGAGGGCAACCTCGGCCTGATCCGCGCCGTGGAGAAGTTCGACTACTCCAAGGGCTACAAGTTCTCCACCTACGCGATGTGGTGGATCCGCCAGGCGATCCAGCGCGGCTTCGCCGACTCGGCCCGCACCATCCGGCTGCCCGTGCACGTCCTGGAGATGCTGAGCAAGCTCAGCCGGGTCGAGCGCGACATGCACCAGCGGCTCGGCCGCGAGCCCACCCCCGAGGAGCTGGCCGTCGAGCTCGACAAGAGCCCCGAGCAGGTCCGCGAGCTGCTGCGCACCAGCCGCCAGCCGATCAGCCTGGACTCCACCATCGGCGAGGACGGCGAGACCCGCATCGGCGACCTCATCGAGGACACCGACAGCCCCGAGGCGTCCGAGCTGGTCGACCGCCAGCTGATGGCCGACCAGCTGCGCCGCACGCTGGACATCCTGTCGCCCCGCGAGGCCAAGATCATGGCGATGCGGTTCGGGCTGTACGACGGGACGCCCCGCACGCTCGACGAGATCGGCAAGGCGATGGGGCTGACGCGCGAGCGGATCCGGCAGCTGGAGAAGGAGTCGCTGTCCAAGCTGCGGCACCCCAGCAACGCCCGCCCGCTGCTGGACTTCGCCGTCTGACGCACCGTCCCGCACGACACCGGCGCCCGCCGGATCATCCGTGATCCGGCGGGCGCCGCCGTCCGTTGGGGAAGAGTCCGGCGGTCAGCGGCCCCGGACCGCGAACGCCAGGAACTCGGTGACCTCCTGGGCGTCGAAGTTGTCGTCGGAGCACACCACCAGCGTCCGCTCCCCCGACCTCAGCTCCGGGCCCCAGCCCATCCCCTCCAGGTTCTGCGTCGGGGAGGCGTACCGGCCGAGATCGGCGACCAGGTGCTTGCGGACCGGCCGGTACCCCCCGCCCTGCGCGAGGCTCCCCCGCGCGAGGACGTTCGTCGCGCCGCGGACGTCGAACTCGTACAGCTTGACCTTGTAGCCGACGCCCTGCAGCCACGACCGCTCCAGCGCCAGGTAGCGGTGGTCGTCGATCGCCAGGATCTCCGACACGCCGCTGTCGGCGACGCCGCCCGCCGGGACCGGCGCGGCGGGCAGCCGGTCCACCTGGTAGGCGTACTGCCCCCGCACCTTCCCGCGCGGGCTCCACAGCGTCAGCCGGGTCGCGGCGCCGTGCTGCACCGTCGGCAGCGGGCCGTCCTCATAGCGCGGCCCCTCGATCATCCCGGCGATGGTGTGCGGCGCGATCGCCAGCGCCTCCATGCCGAAGTTGCGGCGCGGCCCGTGGTGGCCGGTGGTGAGCCGCAGGTCCGCCGGCAGCGGCAGCAGGCCGCGGTACCGGCCGTCGCGGCCCGCCCACTGGACGGTCAGCGGCGCGAGCGGCACCCGGTGCGTCTCGTCGGGCCGGTCGCCCTCGTTGCCCCACAGCACCCTGCGGCGGCCCGGGTCGTAGCGGATCGACTCGGGGTCGACCGAGCGGGGCTTGCCGAACCCCGGGTAGGGCCCGCCGTCCGGGCCGGTCAGCGTGCTGACCCCGCTGATCCGCACACCGCCGAACCGGCCCGTCCGCGGATCGATGTCCACCCGCCCGGTGTAGAAGCGGGCCGGGTCGTACCGCCACCGGTCGTCGGAGATCATGTACCAGTCGCCGGTGCGCGGGTCCCGGTCGATGCCCGACAGGCCGCCGACCGTCGTGCCCTGGAACTTCATCAGGTGCGGCAGCCGCCTCTCCCCCAGGAACCGCGTGATCCGCAGCCCCCGGTGCGCGCCGTCCGCCGCCCCGGCCGTGCGGTCCGCCGGCGCTCCGGTCCGGTCCGCCGCCCGCGCGGGGCGCTCCATGACCGCCGGGACCGCCAGCGCCGCGAGGACGGCGGCGGCCGCCGCCGTCCCCCGCATCATCGTCCGATGCCCGTTCAACCTGTCCACCATCACCCTTCGCATCCGACCGAATCCACTCCGTGGCCGGGCTCAGTATGGTGCATCACGCACGGTGACGGCGGTGTTTTCCGTTGGTGTCCGGGCGGCGCGCCTCAGTCGGCGTGGCGGAACTCGATGATCGCGACGCCCATCAGCCCGAAGCCCATGGCCAGCACGATGAGGATCTCCAGCCAGACCGGGACGACCCACCCGTTCCAGGTGACGCCGGGGTCGAAGGTGCGGCGCAGCGCCGGCGTCAGGTCCAGGTGGGAGAAGACCGCCTGCCGCAGCGGGTCGACGGCGTAGGTCAGCGGGTTGAACCGGGTGAGCACGGTCAGCCACGCGGGCAGGCCGTTCAGCGGGTACAGCGCGCCGGACAGGAACATCATCGGCATCATCGCCATCTGCATGAGGCCGAAGAACGACTGCATCTGCTTGATCCGGGCGGCCATCATCACGCCGAACCCGGTGAGCGCGAACGCGCCGAGGAACATCAGCCCCAGCAGCTCCAGGATCAGGACGGGGTCGTAGGGGACCCCGGCGAGCCCGGCCAGCGCGACGATCACCGCGCCCTGCAGGGTCGCGACCAGCGCGCCGCCGATGCACTTGCCGATCACGATCGAGCTGCGGCTGACCGGGGCGACGAGCATCTCGCGCAGGAACCCGAACTCGCGGTCCCACACGATCGACCCGGCGGAGAACATCGCGGTGAACATCACCGACATCGCGCACACGCCCGGGAAGATGAACGTCTTCAGGTCGATGTCGCCGTGCGCGCCGCCGCTGGCCATCAGGTTCGACAGGCCGGTGCCCATCACCAGCAGCCACAGCACCGGCTGCACCAGCCCCGACACCATCCGCAGCTTGTCGCGCCAGAACCGGATCAGCTCCCGGTGCAGGACGATCTTCACCGCGCGCACGTCCTGCCGCAGCCCCGGCTCCGGTACCCGGACCCGCACCACGTCCGCGACCGGCGCCGCCGCCTCGGGCGAGCCCGCCCGCGTCGAACTCGTCATCTCATCTCCTCGCCGCACGCATCATGACGCGCATCCTGTCGGTGGAGCCGGCCTCGGCGTCGCGGATCGTCGAGCCGGTGAAGGACATGAAGACGTCGTCCAGCGACGGCCGGGACACGCTCACCGACCGGATCGGGACGCCCAACTCGGCGAACAGCCGCGGCACGAACGCCTCGCCGGAGGCCACCGGGAAGGCGACGGCGCCCTCCGACATGCCGGCCTCCAGGTCGAACCGCTCCCGGAGCGCGACTATCGCGGCCTCGTCGTCGGCGGTCTGGATGCGGACCCGGTCCTTGCCGACGCCCGCCTTCAGCGCCTCGGGGGTGTCCAGCGCGACGATCCGCCCCGAGTCCATGATCGCGATGCGGTCGCAGAACTCGGCCTCGTCCATGTAGTGGGTGGTCATGAAGATGGTGATCTCTTCGGCGTCCTTGAGCTGCCGGATGTAGTCCCAGATCGACGCGCGGGTCTGCGGGTCCAGCCCGACGGTCGGCTCGTCCAGGAACAGCACCCGCGGCGAGTGCAGCAGGCCGCGCGCGATCTCCAGGCGGCGCTTCATGCCGCCGGAGTAGGTCTGCACGAGGTCGGCGCGCCGGTCCCAGAGCCCCACCATCTCCAGCACCTGGCGGATGCGGTCGCCGGTCACGCCGCGCGGCACGCCGTACAGCTCGGCGTGGAAGCGCAGGTTCTGCTCGCCGGACAGGTAGCCGTCGAGCGTCGGGTCCTGGAAGACCAGGCCGATGTTGCGGCGGACGCTGTCGCGCTCGGCCACCACGTCGAAGCCGGCGACCCGCGCCGTGCCGGCGGTCGGCTTCAGTAGCGTGCAGAGCATGTTGATCGTGGTGGACTTGCCGGCGCCGTTCGGGCCGAGGAAACCGAAGATCTCCCCGGGAGCCACGGTGAAGCCGATCCCCTGGACGGCCTCCACCTCGCCGAACTTCCTGATCAGGCCGTCGACCTCGACGGCGGGTCCCCCGCCGGGCATGGGGCCTCCCCTCCGATGGAGATATGCGCCCATATTTTGGGCTTTCCAACGGTAGGAGTAGCCTATCTCTCACGTCAAGAGAGATAGGACGTTCCAGCGATCTCGAGGAGCGGGACGTGAAGGACCAGGACGACCCGATGTACGACTCGCCCACCTACCTGATGTACGAGACGGTGCGCGTCGTCCGGCGCGCCGGGGCGCGGATGTTCCCCGGCCAGCCGCGGATGCCGCACCTGCTCGTCCTGTGGTGCGTGGCGCGGTCCGGGCCGCTGTCGCAGCGCGACGTCGCCGAGCGGCTGCGCATGGACGCAGGCGACCTGGTCGGGATCGTCGACGCGCTGGAGGAGGCCGGCCACGTCCGGCGCCGCCGCGACCCGGCGGACCGGCGGCGCTACGCGCTGGAGGCCACCGACGTCGGCCACGGCTTCCTGGAGGAGAGCCTCCAGGCGCGCCGCCGCCTCAACGAGGTCCTGTTCGAACCCCTGTCACCGGACGAGCGGCGGCTGTTCCGGGAGATGCTGCTGCGGGTCCTCGCCCACCACGACGACCGGTTCGCCGACCTGGCACCGGACGAGGCCCCCGCGGACGAAGCGCCCTCAGACGAGGCCCCCTCGAACGACGCCCCCGCGGGCGGCGCCTCCTACCGGGGAACGGCGCCGCGCGAACGGGTCGTCACCCCGCAGGTCGAGGCGGAGGCCCGGCTGCGGCAGCAGGCGCGTCACTGAACGCCGGCGGGCTCGCCCATGCGCGACCGCGCCTCGTCATAGCGGCGCAGGACCAGCCGTGCGGCCGCGTCGTGCGCCCCGATCGGCGCGGTCACCGCGTCGGCGCCGCACGCCCGCATCCGGTCCAGGAACCGGCCGGGCGCCAGCAGGTACGACGCCACGACCACGCGCCCGGCGCCGCGGCGCCGCTGCCGCGCGACCACCTCGTCCAGGGCCGGGCCGCCGGCGGCCACGAACCCGTGCGGGACGGGCCGCCGCAGCCGCCGCGCCAGCAGCCGCGCGGCCGCCCGCACGTCCGCGGCGCCGGCGGGGTCGGCGGAGCCCGCCGCGCCCAGGACCACGATGTCCTGCGGTCGCGGCGGGCCCCCGCTCCCGCGCCTGACGGAC
>NZ_JBEPCJ010000104.1:0-36515 GCF_040299565.1 Spirillospora sp. NPDC000708 | reverse complement strand
GGCGGCGGACGTCCCGCCGGGCCCGCCGGCGGGACGTCCGCGCGGCGTTCCCCGATGATCACGGAATCTCCTCGCCATATCCGGGCAAAACCGCGCGCTGACCAGGGTTCGCGCCGCTCCCCGCCGGTAAGGGGACGTCGGAACGGCCGCACGCGCGCACCCGAGGAGAAGCCATGGACCAGCCGCCCGCCGGCGGCGCGCCCGGCGAGGACCCGGACGTCCTGCTGGACGTCCCGGTCGTCAAGGTCGACGAGATCGAGATCGAGGTCGACGAGCTGCGCGCGGACGTGTCGCTGCACGCCGCCGTGCTCGACGTGCTCTCCCTCGGCGTCGGCGCCGAGGTGTCCCTTGGCCGGGTCAGCCTCGTCCTCAAGGGCGTGGAGGCGCAGGCGCTGCTCAAGGTGCGGCTCGACAACGTCGCACGGATCATCGACCGGGTGCTGGAGACCGTCGACGCGAACCCCGACCTCCTGGCCGGGACGGCGCGCGGCGTCGGCGCGGCGGCGGGCGAGCTGGGCCGGGGCGCCGGCGGCGCGGTCCGGGACGCGGGCGCGGGCACGGCGCGCGCGGTGGACGACGCGGGCAGGGGAGCGGGCCGGGCCATCGAGGGCCTGGACGCCGGCCGGGCCGTCCGGGAGGCCGGCCGCGCTCCGGGCGGCGACGTGGGCCGGGCGCGGAACGGGACCGAGGCCCGGAGGCCGCCCCGCCGCCCGCACGTCGGGCGAGAGCCCGGACCGGAGCCGCCGCGCCCCGGCGCACCGCCGCCGGCCCCAGGCCGACCGCCCCGGCGCGACGAGCACGAACGGCGGCGCGACGAGCACGAACGGCGGCGGGACGAACGGGAGCGCGAGCGGCACGAGCGGGAGCCGCAGGCGATGCCCGACGAGCGGGAGCCGCGGGCGGCGCACGGCGAGCGGGACCGGCGGGCGGCGCGGGACGTCCCGGAGCGGCCGGACGACCTCGCGGCGGGCGAGCTGGCGGCGGCGCTGACCAGGAAGTCCGTCCGCGCCGGCCGGGACCTCATCGGCGGCGTCCTCAAGCGGCTGCCGGGAATGTGAGGGGGAGCGATGCCGGAACCGGAACGGAAACCGGATGTGGAGATCGGGGCCTCGGTGAAGGCGGACGAACTCGTCTTCCGCGAGACGCCGGAGGTCACCGAGCGGGCGGGCGCCGAGCCGGAAGGCGAGTCCGGCACCGACACCGACCGGCGGAACCTGCCCCGGCCCGCGAAGCCGAACGTGACCTACCGCGACGTCCGCGTCTCGCACCGCCTGAGCGCACGCCTGACCGGCGCCGACCCGGCCGACGACCCGGCCGACGAGCCGGATGACGACGAGCCGGCCGAGAACGAGCCGACCGAGGACCGGTCGACCGAGCGCGACGGCGACGAGCCCGGCGGCAGGTGACGTCCCGGGGCCGGGACCCGCAGGCCCCGGCCCCGAACCGGACGTGACGGGTCCGTCAGGGCGCGGACGCTCAGGCGGGCTGGTGCACCTGCTTCGCGGCCTCCAGGGTCTCGCGGAGGTGCGTCTCGGCCTCGTTGCTGAGCGAGGTCTGCATCACCTCGCCGCCGTACTCGGCGATCTGCGGGATGACCCGGTCCGGCGTCACGGAGATGACCAGCAGGAACAGCACCGCTCCGCCGGGCTGGAGCTTCGCGCCGACCTCCCGCATGAACGAGTCGTCCACCCCCACGTCCGTCATCGAGCCCCCGGCGGCCCCGGCGGCGGCGCCGACCGCCGCGCCGACCAGCGGCGCGAAGAACAGCATGCCGAGCAGGCCGCCCCACACGCCGCCCCACAGGGCGCCCGTGCGCGTGGTGCTGTGGATCTGGTGCAGCTTGATCTTCCCGTCCGGCCGCTTCTCCACCACCGCGGCGTCGCCGAGCGTGATCAGTTTCCGGCGCTGCATGTCGATCAGCCGGTCGCGCACCGTCACGGCGGTGTCCACGTCCGGGTAGGCGACGGCGATCAGATCGCTCACGGCATCCCCCGATGCTCCGGCGCCAGGGGTGTCCCCGCTGGCGCTCCGATATGCGTTTGATGCCATCTTCGCTGTCATATCGCCAAAGAACTGCAATCCATTGGCATAGAAGCCTTTTGCGCCATTTGTCGCCGTTAGCATGGGGATCATGACGGCGCCCGCAGGTCCTCCCGTGGACGACCGGCTCGTCTCCTGGTGGGGGTCGCTGGAGCGGAGGTCGCCGGAGTCCATCACGACCGTCGTCCTGCACGCCACGGAGATCCCGACGCTGGCGGAGGCGTGGGACTTCGCCGAGCGGAGCGCCACCGGGACCGAGGACGGGACGGGGGTGTGCGGCCACCTCTACGTCGACCGCGACGGCGGCTGCCACCGCTTCGTGCCGCTCGACCGGGTCGCCGCCCACGCCGCGGGCCACAACACCCCGTCGATCGGGATCGAGCTGGTCAACACCGGCCGCCATCCCGACCATTTCCATTCGCGGTCGCAGGACCCCTCCGAGGACTTCCCGCCGGAGCAGACGGCCGCGCTGATGGACCTGCTGACCGTCCTCACCGAGACCCACCCGGCGCTCGTCCGCCTGGTGCGCCACAGCGACCTGGACCAGGAGACGGTCCCCGCGTCCGACGACCCCGGCGTCCTGGTGCGGCGCCGCATCGACCCCGGCCCGCGCTTCCCCTGGGACGACGTCCGGCGCCACTGGGAGCGCCTGACCGGCACGGCCCCCGCCTGACCCGGCCCCCGCCTGACCCGGGGCGTGGACACCGCTAGCCCGGATCGGGGGAGGTGGGGGCGCGGCGCCCGAACCGGGACCGCAGGTCCGCGTCGACCTCGGTGAAGTCGCGCTCCTTCGTCTCCGGGACGAAGCGGCTCACGAAGACCCAGCCGAGCCCCGCGATCACCGCGAAGATCCAGAACGTCTCGCCCTGCCCGATGACGGTCGCGATCGGCAGGAAGACCAGGCTGACCACGAAGTTCGCCAGCCAGTTCACCGCGGTGGACGCGCTGGACCCGGCGGCGCGGGCGCGCGGCGGGAAGATCTCGCCGATCAACGTCCAGAACACCGGCCCGGTGCCGACCGCGTACCCGGCGATGTACAGCACCATGAACACCAGCGAGAGCCCGGACGACCAGCCCGCGACGAACGACAGCCCGAGCAGCGCCATCATGACCGTCATCGCGCCGAGCGAGAACAGCAGCAGCGGGCGCCGCCCGGACCGGTCGATGACACGGATCGCGACCAGCGTCATCACCAGGTTGATGACGCCGATGGCGAGGGAGTAGACGATCGAGTTGGATGCGCTCAGCCCGCTCTTCTCGATGATCGTCGGGGCGTAGTAGATGATCGTGTTGATGCCGCCGAACTGCTGCACGGCCGCCAGGGTCAGCCCGACCACCAGCGCGGGCCGGACGTCGACGGCGAGCAGCGTCCGCCGGCCGGTCCGCCGCCCGCCGTCCCGCCGCGCCCTGTCCCGCTCGTAGCGGTCGAGGAGCCGGTCGGCGGTGGCCTCGTTGGTGACGGAGGCGACCAGCCGGCGCGCCTCGGCCCGGTCCCCGCGCGCGGCCAGCCAGGCGGCCGACTCCGGCAGCACCCACAGCGACGCCGCGACGATCACCGCCGCGGGCACCGCGCCGACCCCGATCATGGCGCGCCAGTCGCCGGCCCCGGAGAACGCGAGGTTGGTCAGGTAGGCGACCAGGATGCCGATCGTGATGAGCAGCTGGTTGAGGGTCAGGGTGCGGCCCCGGATCTCCTTGGGGGAGATCTCCGAGAGGTACACCGGCACGGTCGCCGACGCGCCGCCGACCGCGAGGCCGAGGACCAGCCGGCCGGCCACCAGCATCGCGTAGCCGGTGGACAGGACGGCGATGACCGTCCCGACCAGGAACACCAGCCCCTCCAGGCCGAGGATCCTGCGGCGCCCGATCCGGTCGGCGATCCGCCCCGACCCCATCGCGCCCGCCATCGCGCCGAGCACGAGCACGCTGACCACGCTGGACTGCTCGAACGAGTCGAGCCCGAAGTCGGTCTTGATGTACAGCAGCGCCCCGGAGATCACCCCGGTGTCGAAGCCGAACAGGAACCCGCCGACCGCGATCAGGACCGCCCAGAGCCAGATCTTGCGCAGCCCGTCCGGCGGGACCTCGGAGAACGGCCCCTCGTAGACCGTCGCGGTGGAGAACGCCTGCACGTCAGGCCCGCCGCCCGGCCGCGCGCGGTCCGCGGCCCGCGGCCGCCCGGATCGTCGTCATCGCCGTTGACCTCCCCGATCGGCGCCGGTGCCGATCGGGCCCTACCCTCCGTGATCACCGGCACACGCACCGGTCGCTCCGCGGGGGGCGCGGTCAGTACGGCAGGCGGGCCTCCGCCGCGCCGTCCTGCGCCGAGACGCCCTGCTCGGTGACCCAGACGGCGATCTGCGCGCGCGAGGAGAACCCGAGCTTGGAAAGGATGTGCTCGACGTGCGAGTCGGCGGTGCGCTTGGCGATCGTCAGCCGCTCGGCGATGTCGCGGTTCGACAGCCCCTCGGCGACCAGTGCCGCGACCTGCAGCTCGCGGTCGGTGAGCGGGCAGGCGTCCGGCGCGGGCCCGTCCGCGGCGCCGTCGGGGCCGGGGTCCTCGGGGGCCGGGGGCTCGCCGAGGGCGTCTTGGAGCGCCTGCGCGGGCGCGAGCCGCCCGCCCTCCTCGAACGCGGCGCGGTACCGCCGCTCGCCGAGGGCCTCCCTGGCCTTGCCGATGTGGATCTCCCGCAGCATCGCGTGGTGCGGGCCGAACCACGCGGTCTGGGTGGACTCGCGCATCCGGTCGGCCGCGCCGAGCAGCCGGACCGCGCGGACGTACTCGCCGCCGCTGCACAGGCACCCGGCGATCGCCTCCAGCCCCAGCGTCATGCCCAGCTCGTCGCCGAGGTCGCGCTTGATCCGCAGCGACCGGCAGAGCCGTTCCAGCGACGCGCCGAGGTCGCCCGCGAGCCACAGCGCCAGCCCGCACACGAGCATGCCGTAGGACCGCACCCACAGCTCGCCGTGCTCCTCGCCGATCCGCGCGCCCTGCCCGGCGTGCGCGACCGCCGCCGGGTAGTCCCCCTTGAACAGGTACGCGACGCCCCGGAAGACCTCGACGAGCAGGAAGAGCACGTCGTCGCCGGCGGCGTCCTCGCTCACCCCGTCGGCGGCGCCGAGCAGCCGCAGCGCGAGGTCGACGTCGCCGGCGAACAGCGCCGCGACGCCCTGGCACGAGACGATCAGGGCCGCCGTGTCGGCGTCCCCCTCGGCCCGCGCCTGCACCAGCGCCCGGTCGAGCAGCTCCCCGGCTGCGTCCAGGTCGTTCTGCAGGGCCATCGTCAGGGCCGCGACGCCGAGGAACGCCGACCACCCCTCGCCGGTGGTGTCGCGGGTCTCCAGGAGCCGGTCCATCCAGTGCCGGCACTCGCCCGCCATGCCGTGCAGCATCCAGAGCCGGCCGAGCGCCTCCATCGCGTCCCGGATCGTCGCGGGCTCGGCGGTCGGCAGGACGTGGCCGAGCAGCGCACGGATGTTGGCGCGCTCGCTGCCGAACCAGGCGAGCCAGCCGACCTGCCCGGCGCCGGCCAGCTCGGCGCGCGCGACGCGCAGCCGCCCCGCGTACCAGTCGAAGCAGCGCCGCCTCAGCCGGGTCTCGCCGCCCTGCGCGGCGAGCCGCTCGACGCCGTACTCCCGCAGGCTGTCGAGCATCCGGTACCGGACCTGGCCGCCGCGGTCGGCGCGCTGCACGATCGACTTGTCCACCAGCCCGGTGAGCAGTTCGACGACGTGCTCGGCGGGCAGGTCGTCGCCGGAGCAGACGTGCTCGGCGGCGTCGAGCTCGAAGTCGTCGGCGAACACCGACAGCCGCGCCCACAGCAGCCGCTCCCCGGCCGAGCAGAGCGCGTGGCTCCAGTCGATCGCGGCGCGCAGCGTCTGGTGCCGCGGGACGCTCGTCCGCACGCCGCGGGCCTGGAACAGGCGGGTGCCGAGCCGGCTCAGCACCTGGTCCGCCGAGAACGTCCGCAGCTGCACCGCGGCCAGCTCGATCGCCAGCGGGATCCCGTCGAGCCGGTCGCACAGCCGGACGACGGCGTCGCGGTTGCCGCGGGTGAGCGTCCAGCCCTGGACGGCCGCGGCGGCGCGCTCGGCGAACAGCTTGACCGAGTCGCACTCCTCGGCGTCCGCGCGGTCCGGCTCCGGCCGGCCGAGCGGCGCGACCGCGATGGTGTGCTCGCCCAGCACGTCGAGCGGCTGCCGGCTGGTCGCGAGCACGCGCAGCCCCGGCGCGCTCCGCAGCAGCGCCTCGGTCAGCGCGGCGCACTCGTCGAGCAGGTGCTCGCAGGTGTCGAGGACGAGCAGCACCCGCCGGTCCGCGAGATGGTCGGCCAGCCGGGACGCGGCGGGCTCGCCGCCCTGCTCGACGAGGCCGAGCGCGTCGCAGACCGCCTGCGCCAGCAGCGACGGCTCGGACAGCCCGGAGAGGGCGACGAAGTACACGCCGCCGTCGAACGCGTCGCGCGCCCGGGTCGCGGTGCGGACCGCGAGCCTGGTCTTGCCGACCCCGCCCGGCCCGGTGAGCGTGACCAGCCGGTGCCCGTCGATCAGCCGCCCGACCTGGTCGAGCTCCGCCTTCCGTCCGACGAAGCTGGTGAACTCCGCGGGGAGTCTTCCCGTCTGCCGTTCCAGCGTCACATTCAGCGCCACGCCGTCTCCGAGTCAGTTCCCGCCGGACGCCCGGCAACCAGAGGGGACCTTTGGAGTGTAGTCGCGGTGCTACGGAAGGCGACCGAAAATCGGTACCGGAATCCGTTCATCTACCGATGGCGGATCCCGGCCGCCCCGCCAGGATGGGCATGGCCGCCGGCGGCCGGGGATCCGGGGGGAACCCCCGGCCGCCGGGCCGGACCCCGGCATCGCCACCGTGTCGTCGGCGCCGGTGGCGATGGCGGGCTCTTGCTCCTTTTGACACTCAGTGCCACTATGGCGTGGACCGCTTTATCGGCCCGATGGCAGCGCAGCCGTTGTCCGCCCGAAAAAGGCCTTCCACCTCTGCGTCGTCGGGTCTGACCCATGTGGAGGAAGTAAGCCATGGCGCGTTTGACAGGCAAGGTCGCTTTCATCACCGGCGCGGCGCGCGGGCAGGGGCGCGCGGAGGCCGTCCGGCTCGCGTCCGAGGGCGCCGACATCATCGCGGTCGACCTCGTCGGGTCGGCCAGCTCGTACGTCCCCTACGAGCCCTCCGCCCAGTCCGACCTGGACGAGACCGCCAAGCTGGTGGAGGCGCAGGGGCGCCGCGTGGTGGCCCGCAAGGCGGACGTGCGCGACCTCGCCGCGCTCCAGGCGGCCGTCGGCGAGGGCGTCGCCGAGCTCGGCCGGCTCGACGTCGTCGTGGCCAACGCCGGGATCGTGAACTACGGCCGCACCTGGGAGCTCGAAGAGCAGCAGTGGCAGGACATCATCGACACCAACCTCACGGGGGTGTGGAAGACCGTCAAGGCCACCGTCCCGACGCTCATCGAGCAGGGCCAGGGCGGCTCGATCATCATCACCAGCTCGGTGGCGGGTTTGAAGGGGCTGCCGTTCCTCGCCCACTACGCCTCGTCCAAGCACGGCGTCGTGGGCCTGGCGAAGGTGCTGGCCAACGAGCTGGGCGAGCACGACATCCGGGTCAACACCGTCCACCCGCACGGGGTGCGGACCGGCATGACCGCCGGGACGATGACCGAGCTGCTGGAGCAGAACCCGCTGCTCGGCCCGATCTACATGGCGACGCTGCCCTACGAGATGGTCGAGCCGGAGGACATCGCGAACATCGTCGCGTTCCTGGCCTCCGACGAGGGCAAGTACATCACCGGCGCCCAACTGCCGGTCGACCTCGGCGCCCTCAACCGCTGACGTCAGCGCGGATCGCGGCCGGCCGGGCGGACGGCCGCGATCCACCGTCCGGCGGCCTTGCGCGCCCGTGCTCCGGCCTCGCGCGCCCGTCCGGCGGCGGACGGGAACGACTCGGGGAGCCGGACGTCCGGGAGAAGGGGAGCGGCAGAGCGCGCGCGGGCGGACGCGGCCGTCACACCGGAGCCGTAGGCGACGTCCTCGGCGAGCCGCAGGACCGTGTAGCGGACGGGATCGACGGCCGGACGCTGCCGCAGCCATTCCAGCGCGATCGGGGCGAGCATGGCCGCCGCCGTCGCGCGCGCGACCCGGCTCCGGGGCGAGGCTGCGAGCACGACCAGGCCGAGCGGCCACCACTCGCGCCGCAGCGCGTGCCCGAGCGCGGCGGCGTCGGCGGCGACGCCCTTGCCGACGATGGCGGCGGCCAGGCTCCAGTCGGCGGGCAGCCGCGACAGGCGCCGGGCCAGCAGCGCCGCCGCCACTCCCGCGACGCCGGCGGCCGCGGCCGGGCGTCCCCGCGCGAGCAGCCCGAGCACGGCGAGGTTCCACAGCGACGGCCGGGCCGGCGCGAGGCGGCCGGGGTGGCGCCGGGCGAGATCGGCCGCGGACGTGCCGTACTCGTGCCGCCGCCGCGCCCAGGCCGCCGGGCGCAGCCGCGGCGTGTGCGCGACGCGTGCGGCGGGCTCGTAGCGGACGTTCCATCCCTGGTCGCCCAGCCGCCAGACGAAGTCGACGTCCTCGCCGAGCCGCAGGTCCTCGTCGAACGGATCGTCCGGGACGGCAGCGACCCGGACCAGCAGCGTCGCGGTCGGCACGAACCCGAGCCGGCCGCCGGGACGGACCAGCGCGGGCCGCAGGCCCATGTCCAGCGCCGACCGCGCGGTCTCGTAGCGGGCCAGCAGCCCGGTGTCGTCCGACAGCGGCACGACGCGGGGGGCGACGGCGGCGACGCGGGGGTCGTCGAAGTGCGGGACGAGGACGTCGAGCCAGCCCGCCATCGGGCGGCAGTCGGAGTCCACGAACGCGGCGAACCGCGTCTCGACCAGGCGCAGGCCGGTGTTGCGCGCCGCCGCCGGGCCCCGGTTGCGGGAATGCCGGACGAGCCGCGCGCCGTACGCGTCCGCGACCCGCCGCAGCGGTCCGGGGTCGGGCGACGCGTCGTCCACGACGACCACCGGCACGTCCCCGACGGCGGCCAGGGATCGTTCCAGCTCGTCGGCCCGCCCGTAGGCGGGGACGACCACCGTCACGTCGTGCGGTCCGGGACGCGGCGCCGGCAGCGGGTCGGCCATGCCGAGGTCGAGGAGCCTGCGCGCCAGCGCCCGCCCGAGCGGCGAGGGGTCGGCGAGGCCGGCGCGGCCCGCCCGGCGCAGCGCCGCCAGGTGCGGGCGCGCCGCGTCCGCCAGCCGCACCACCTTCCAGGGCGCGCCGCCGGTGGCCACGCGCCCGCCCGACCAGAGCGAGGTGTCCCGGGCCAGCGCGACGGGCAGGCTCGCGGGCAGCCGGAACCGGTTCTTCGGCGCGCTCATGTTCTTCGGCGGTGTCATGGCCGCGCGGCGGCGGGGTCGATGAGCCGGCCGCGCTCGTCCGTTCGCCGGCCGCCGATGCGGCGGACGACCGACGCCACCATGTCCGCGGTGATCTCGCGGCCCCGCTCGGCGGACGCCCCGGCCGGGTCGCCGAGCACGCCGGACGGCGAGAGGGCGCGCACGCCGCCCGCGACCAGGTCCGGCATGATCGCGGCGAGCGAGCGGGTGTCCCCGGTGACGCCGCCGAAGGGACGCACCAGGCCGGGGGCCAGATGCAGCATCACGGACGTCTCGGTGAACCCGGCGTGCGCGTCGCCGCCGGGCACGCCGCAGCCGACCCAGGCGGTGTCGTGCCCCTCGGCCCGCATCCGCCCGGCGGCGGCGTCGAGGGTGGGGACGTTGCCGCCGTGCCCGTTGACGAAGACGACGCGCCCCGCCCACAGCGCGAGCGACCGCACGGTCTCCACCAGCACCGCGTTTAGCGCCTCGTGCCCGATGGAGACCGTGCCGGGGAACCCGGCGTGCTCGCCGCTCGCCCCGAACGCGATCGCCGGCGCGACGAGCACCTGCCCGTCCGACTCCGGGCGCAGGGCGTCCGCCGCGCGCGCGGCGACCGCCTCCGCGATGACCGTGTCGGTGGACAGCGGAAGGTGCGGTCCGTGCTGCTCGGTCGACCCGACCGGCACCAGGACGAGCGGGGCCGCCCGGACGTCCGTCCAGGCGGCACCGGCCAGCCCTCCGGCACCGGCCAGCCCTCCGGCACCGGCCAGCCCTCCGGCACCGGGCGGGTCTCCGGCACCGACCGGGTCTCCGGGGCCGGGCACGTCAGCCGGCCGAGCCGCCGCCGCCCAGCGTCAGCGCGAAGCCGGGCGGGATGACGAGGTCGTCGGGGTTGAGTTCGCCGACCGAGGAGTGGCCGAGCCCGAGCACGGCCGAGTCGAGGCCGCCGCGCATGATGTCCAGGACGTTCTCCACGCCGGCCTGCCCGTTGGCGGCCAGCCCCCACAGGTACGCGCGGCCGATCAGCACGGCGCGCGCGCCGAGCGCGAGGGCCTTGGCGACGTCGCCGCCGCGCCGCACGCCGCCGTCCAGCAGCACCTCGATCTGGTCGCCGACCGCCTCGGCGATCGACGGCAGGACCCGGATCGTGGCGGGCGTCGTGTCGAGGTTGTTGCCGCCGTGGTTGGACACCGACAGCGCCGTCACCCCGGCGTCCACGGCGCGCTTGGCGTCGTCGACGCGGGTGACGCCCTTGAGCAGGAACGGGCCGCCCCACTCCTCGCGCAGCCACGCGACGTCCTCCCAGGTGGGAGGCGGCGTCTGCATCCACTCGCCGTACGCGCCGAAGAAGGTCGGCGCCGGGCCGTTCGGCGGCTTCAGGTTCGGGGTGGTGAGGTCGGGGATCCGGCCCTCCTTGGCGAACTTCCACAGCCAGCCCGGGTGGGGCAGCACGCCGGGCGCGAGCTTCGCCGCCGTCCTGAAGTCGATCTTCTCCGGGATCATGGGGCTGCCCCAGTCCCGGCCGTTGGAGAACGACCAGTCGAGCGTGGCGATCAGCGCCTTCGCGCCGGCCTTCTTCGCGCGGTCGAGGCGCTGGACCATCGCGTCGCGGTCGCCGCTCCAGTACATCTGGAAGAAGACGTTCGGGTTGGCCTCCGCGACCTCCTCCACGGGCTTGCTCGCGAACGAGCTGAGCCCCATGATGACGCCCCGGTTCGCGGCGGCCCGCGCCACCGCCACCTCCCCGTCGGGGTGCACGGCCTGCACGCCGGTGGGGGAGATCAGCACGGGCATGGAGGTCTCCACGCCCATCACGGTGGTGGACAGGTCGCGCTGCGCCTTGTGGCCGACGACGCGGGGCGCGAAGCCGAGGTCGCCGAACGCCTTCGTGTTGGCGTCGATCGTCCGGCCGCGCTCCGAGCCCGCGACCAGCGCCCCGTAGACCATGTGCGGGAGCCGCCGCTTGGCCCGGCGCTGCGCCTCGGCCACGGTCTCGAACCACGGGTTCTTGAACATGTCGATGTCTCCTGAAGGGGTGGACCACGAGAGGGTCCGTTGGAGGAACCGCCGGGGAACCGCTAGGAGAGCCGGAGTCCGGCCAGCGGGTTCTCCTCGCAGGCGCTCACCGGCGGGCGCTCCGGCGGGCGGCTCATGAGCGTGACCGGCACCGGCCGCCGGCGCGGCGGCGAGGTGCGGTGCGAGTGGTCGGCGGACGGCTTCGGGATCCCGGCCCGGTCCTCGGGACGCCGCGCGAGCAGCTTCTCGCCGTGCCCCTGCACGCATTCGGGGTCGGGGCCGTCCAGCGGCAGGCCGG
The DNA here is from genome assembly GCF_040299565.1 of Spirillospora sp. NPDC000708. Lineage (NCBI taxonomy): Bacteria > Bacillati > Actinomycetota > Actinomycetes > Streptosporangiales > Thermomonosporaceae > Spirillospora > Spirillospora sp. NPDC000708. Next base: position 24,794 of record NZ_JBEPCJ010000104.1, on the reverse strand, counting down.
TGAAGAACTTGGCGGCCATGCAGCCGCCCTTGCACGTGTCGTAGAAGCCGCAGGACGCGCACGCCCCGCCGGTCTGCGGCTCGCGCAGGTTCCGGAACAGGTCCGACTCGCGCCACACGCGGGCGAACCCGCCCGGCTGCCGGATGCTGCCCGCGAGGAACTCGTCGTGGATCGCGAACGGGCAGGCGTACACGTCGCCGATCGGGTCGATGAGGCAGACGACCCGTCCGGCGCCGCACAGGTTCAGGCCGGGCAGCGCCTTGCCGTAGGCGGACAGGTGGAAGAACGAGTCGCCGGTCAGCACGCTGTCGCCGTGCGCCACCAGCCAGTCGTACAGCTCGCGCTGCTGCTCCTGGCGCGGGTGCAGCTCGTCCCACACGTCCGCGCCGCGGCCGGACGGGCGCAGCCGCGTCAGCCGCAGCTGCGCGCCGTACTCGTCGGCGATCGCCTTGAACGCGTCCATCTGCGGGATGTTGTGGCGGGTGCACACCACCGACAGCTTGAAGTTCTTCATCCCGGCATCGCGCAGGTTGCGCATCGCGCGGATCGCGGTGTCGTAGGAGCCGGGGCCGCGGACGGCGTCGTTGACCTCGGGCGTCGCGCCGTCCAGCGAGATCTGCACGTCCACGTAGTCGTTGGCCGCGAGCCGCTCGGCGACCTCCGGGGTGATCCGGACGCCGTTGGTGGAGAACTTCACGCCCACGTGGTGGGCGGTGGCGTAGTCCAGCAGCTCCCAGAAGTCGGGCCGGACGGTCGGCTCGCCGCCGCCGATGTTGACGTAGAAGACCTGCATGGCCTCCAGCTCGTCGATGACGGCCTTGCACTCCTCGGTGCTCAGCTCGCGCGGGTCGCGCCGTCCCGAGCTGGACAGGCAGTGCGCGCACGACAGGTTGCAGGCGTAGGTGAGCTCCCAGGTCAGGCAGATCGGCGCGTCGAGCCCGTACTCGAACAGGTCGACCAGCCGCGTCCCCTGCCGGGCGGGGCTCTGCGGGGCGGGCCGGTTCGTCGTGGTGGTCATGGGGTCCTTTCCACGAGCATGGAGGAGCCGGCGAGGGCGCCGAGCGCCGCGCCGAACCTCGGCAGGTCCGCCGCGGGGACGCCGGCGCGGGCGCACGCTTCCCGGGCGGTGGGCGCCTCCCCGAGGGACCGGACGACCTCCAGGAGGCGGCGGTCCTTCAGGAACGACAGCTTGCGCGTCCCGAAGTGGTAGAGGAGCGCGCCGAAGGGCTCGGGCCGCACCGAGACCTGCGGGTGCAGGTCCCAGGCGCGGTCGAGGTCGAGGTCCGGCACGGGCTGGGCCATGGCGTGCGGCCTAGTAGACGCCGCACATGCCGTCGATCGAGACCTCCTCGATCAGCGACTCGGCGACGTCGGCGTCCTGGGCGCGGTCGTCGGCCTGGTCGGCCGGCGGGTTCTGCGGAGCGTTGCTCTCCATGGGTCCTCCCTCGTGCGGCGTGCGACGGCCCGGCCGCCCCGGCGGGCGGGGCGGCTCGTACCATCGGTCCTGGACGGATACTAAATGCATCGAGTGTCATAAAGGAAGGTCCCGCTCCATGATCCGCCGGAATCGCCGGTGAGCACGCCCGCCCCGCGCCGCCCCGACGTGCTCGTGGTGGGAGCGGGCGGCAGCGGCGCCGTCCTGGCGGCCCGGCTCAGCGAGGACCCCGGATGCGAGGTGCTCCTGGCCGAGGCCGGACCGGTCCCGCGCGCGCTCTCGGACTTCCCCGGCGGCCTGCTCGACGCTCGCCTCGTTCCCGGCGCGCAACCGGGCAACGCCGCCGTCCGGACGTTCCCGGCCCTCCTCGCGCCCGGCCTGCCCTACGCGGCGGCGCGCGGCCGGTTCCTCGGCGGGTCCACCACCGTCAACGGCGGCTACTTCATCCGGGCACGGCGCGCGGACTTCGACCGCTGGTCCGTCCACGGGGACCTGTGGTCCTACGACCGGGTGCTGCCGCTCATGCGGGCGCTGGAGACCGACCTCGACTTCGGCGCCACCGCGCTGCACGGCGGCGACGGCCCCGTCCCCGTCCGCCGCACCGACCCGGGCCATCCCGCCGCCGCCGCGTTCCAGGCCGCCGCCCGGTCCCTGGGGCACCCGGACGACCCCGACAAGAACGCGCAGGCCGCGCCCGGCTCCGGCCCGGTGCCGTCGAACACGGTGGACGGCCGGCGGATCAACACCGGGATCGCCTACCTCCTCGGCGAGGCCGCGAGGCGGCCCAACCTCACCGTCCTCGGCGACTGCGTGGTGCGGTCGGTCGTGATCAAGCGCGGCAGGGCGACCGGAGCGGTGCTCGATCACGGCGGGCGGCGGACGGTCCTCGACGCGGGGGAGGTGGTCCTGTGCGCGGGCTCGCTCTCCTCGCCCCACCTGCTGCACCTGTCCGGCGTCGGCCCCGCCGACGACCTCGCCCGACACGGCGTCCCCGTCGTCCACGACCTGCCCGCCGTCGGCGCCGCGCTCAGCGACCACCCCCAGGTCACCGTGGAATGGGCCCCGCGGCGCCCGCTGCCGCCGCCGTCCGGGAGCTGGCTCGGCGGCGCCCTCCACCTGCCCTCCACCGGCGGCGCCGCGGCGGGCGACCTGGAGATCCTCCAGTCCCTCGTGCCGATCATGGGCCTGGTCGGCGGGGAGCCGGCCGCCCCCGGCGCGCCCCTGCCCCTGCTCGTCTCGGCGCTGGCGCCCCGCGCGAGCGGGACGCTCCGCACCGTCTCCGCCGACCCCGACGTCCCGCCGCGGATCACCTACGGCTACCTGGAGACCGCCGCCGACCGCCGCCGGATGCGCGAGGCCGTGCGCGCCGCGGCCGCCGTCGTCGCGGCCGACGCGTTCGGCGAGGTCTCCGGCGGCCTGGTCGACCCCCCGCCCGGCCCGCTGGACGACGACGACCTGCTCGACGCGTGGATCCTCGCCCGGCTCGGCACGTCCCAGCACACCTGCGGGACCGTGCCGATGGGCGCCGCCGTCGACGGCCACGGCCGCGTGCACGGCCTGACCGGGCTCCGCGTCGCCGACACGTCCGTCCTCCCGGACGCACCGCTGCGGGGGCCCGCCGCGACGGCCGTCCTCATCGGCGAGGTGATCGCCGGGGCCGTCCGCGCCGGCGGGTGACGCCCGCCCGCCGCGCCTCCCGCCAGGCCGACGCCTCCCGCTAGGCCGATACCGAGCCGGCGCCGTCCAGCACCGCCGACAGGCCCGCGCTCACCTGCCGCAGCGCCTCGTCCAGCACGTCGGCGAGCACCGTCTCCTCGCCGGACGCCAGCCAGAACTCGTACGCCGACACGCAGGCCGACAGCACAACGTTCCCGGCGAGCCGGGGCACCAGCGCCGACACCGGCGCGCCGGTCCGCTCGGCCACGAACGCCGTGATCACCGACCGCCAGGACGCGTACCGCAGCGTCGCGTCCGCCTGGAGCGTCGGCACCCCGAGGATCAGCTGCATCCGCTGCCGGTGCCACGGCACGTCCTGCGGGTCGAACCGGTTGAACTCGACGACGGCGCGGCGCACCGCGTCCATCATCGGGACGTGCGGGTCCGCCTCGTCGAGCAGCTCCCGCAGCCTCCGCATCTGGCCCTCGAAGTCGCCCCACACCAGGTCGTTCTTGGACGAGAAGTAGCGGAAGAACGTCCGCCGCGCGATCCCCGCCGCCGCCGCGATGTCGTCGACGGTGGTCTCGTCGAACCCCTTGCGGGCGAACAGCTCGAACGCCAGCCGCTCCAGGACGGCCGGCGAGGTCGCGCGCGGCCTGCCCATGGCCCGCTGGGGACCGGCCGTCCCGCCTTCCGAGGTCACGGCACCAGAATCCCACGCCCCGCACGGGTCCGCATCCGGAAGCCGCGCGGGGCCATGTCGAGGAGACGGGTCGGGGCCGCGCCGAGGAAGGCGGGCGGGCCGCGTCAGAAGACGGGCGTGCCGTCGCGGACGAGCCTCCAGTTCGCCACATGGAACGACGCCGGGTCGATGGTGCCGGCCGCCGACGCGTACGCCACGATCGCCTCGCGGATCGCGACCTGGGCGTTGTAGACCACCGGCGCCGTCGAGATGTGCGGGAAGCCGCCGCCGCCCGACTGGCGGTAGTTGTTCACCGCGACGACGAACTTCTGATCGTCCGCCACCGCCGTTCCGTTGAACGCGAGATCGCGGATCCGCGACCCTTCCGCCTGGGCGATGTCGATGTCGTAGGTGACCCCGGAGAACTGGTCGTAGTTGTAGTCGGGGAGGTTGTGGGCGTTCGTCCACGACGCGGGATCGACGGCGTCCCCGGCGGCGACCTGCTTGTAGTACCGCGCCGAGTATTCGAGGTAGTCCTTGATCTGCGCGCCGGTCAGGACGCTGGCGAGCAGGGTGTTGTCGTAGATGTAGAGCCCGGCGATGTCCTTGATGGTGACCTTTCCGGCGGGAAAGGTCGCGGCGCGGCTGAACGGCGCCGCGATCGACAGCACCGGAAGGGACGCGTACTCGGTGCCCGCCACCGCCTCGGTGACCTTCGCGGTCTGCACCGCGTTGACGTAGTCGAGGATCGCGGTGTCCTTCCAGCACGACTCCGCCGCCGACATCTCCTCGGTGGACGTCGCCACGACCTGGTTCACGTAGGCGACCACGGCGTCGTGCTGCTTCTTCACCAGCCCGGCGAGCGCCGGGTCCTCCTCCACGGTGTTCGTGTTCACCGTCGTCGCCGACTTCCCGACGACCTTCCACCGCCCCCGCTCGCGCCGCAGCGTCAGGTCGAAGACCGACAGCCGCTCGCCCCAGCACTTCGGCTCGCTCATCACGACCGTCTCGCCGGTCGCCTCGTTGGTGACGAACCGCTGGGGGACGTCGATGTGCGCGTGCCCGAAAAGGATCGCGTCGATCCCCGGGACCTGCTGGGCGACCATCGCGGACGCGTTCTCCACCGGAATGTCGCCGGTGTAGGACGACAACCCGCTGTCGCCCGCGTGCGCGCTGACGACCATGACGTCCACGCCCTGCGCGCGCACGATCGGGACCCATTTCTTGGCCGTCTCGACCAGGTCCAGGAAATCGAGCTTCCCGGACACGTTCGCCTTGTCCCAGATCGCGACGCCCGGGTTCGTCAGCCCCAGCAGCCCGACCCGGATCGGCGGATGCCCCGGGACGCGCATCCGCTTGATGATGTACGGGCGGAACGCCGGACGGTCGGTGCCCGCGTGCACGGCGTTGGCCGCCAGCACCGGCGCGTCCATCTGACTGATCCACTTGTTCAGGAACGGCAGCCCGTAGTTGAACTCGTGATTGCCGAGCGCCACCGCGTCGAATCCGATGGCGTTCATCTGCAACGCCATCGGGTGCGTCAGGCCCGTCTTCGTGATGGGCTCCACGGTCGCGTAGTAGAAGCCGAGCGGGGTCCCCTGGATGGTGTCCCCGGCGTCGAAGAGCAGCGTGCGCTCCCGCCCGCGCGCAGCGCGGATCCGCTTCACCAGGCTCGACACCCGCGCCAGCCCGACCACGTTCCCCGCGCTGTCGCTGTACGCGGCGTCCTTGTAGTAGTCCCAGTTCACCGCGTTGCTGTGGAGGTCGGACGTGCCCATGACGGTGATGGTCACGTCGCTCTCCGGCCGCCTGCCCGGCGCCGCGGCCTCCGCCGTCCCGGGCCATCCCGCGAGGGCCAGCGCGCCCGCCGCCGTCAGCCCGCCCAGCGCCTGCCGGCGGCTGATGCCGGGCCGGTGCCCGTGGTCGCCGCCGGCCTCGTCCGGCACCCGGCACGAACACCAGCGCGGCGCCGGTCCCTGCGGTTCGTCCATCGCACGTCCTTCCAAGGGCTCCAAGTGAGACGACCCGCAACCCTAGGCCCGCCGCGCCGGGCCGGAGCCGGTGAGAATCCCCGATCCTGGGCCCCGATCGTTGGCAATCCCCGTCCTTGCGCCGCGCCGCCCGGAGCAGGTGTGCGACCGTCCTGACCGGGCAGAGCAGGCGCGTGAGCACCAGTGCGCTGATCGTCGTCGACATGCTGAACCCCTACGGCCACCAGGACGCGGGCCTGCTCACCGCGAGCGTGGAGCGGACGATCGAACCCCTGCGGCGGCTGCTGGAGCGCGCCCGCGAGCGCGACGACGTGCGCCTGCTGTACGTCAACGACAACCACGGCGACTTCACCGCCGACCGGCACGACCTCGTCCGCCGGGCGCTGGACGGCGAGCGTCCCGACCTGGTCGAGCCGATCCTGCCGCCGGACGACTGCCCCTTCCTGGCCAAGGTCCGGCACAGCGCCTTCTACGGGACGGCGCTGGAGTACCTGCTCTCCCGCGAAGGCGTGGAGGAGATCATCCTCGCCGGGCAGGTCACCGAGCAGTGCGTGCTCTACAGCGCCCTGGACGCCTACGTCCGGCACTTCAAGATCAAGGTGGTCCGCGACGCGGTCGCCCACATCCACCCCGACCTCGGCTACGCCGCGCTCCGCATGATGGACCTGAACATGCGCGCCGAGATCGTCACCGCCGCCAAGTGCCTCTGACGGGGCGGGACGCGGCGGGGAGGGGCGCGCCGCGGCCCGTGGAACGATGAGCGCGTGACCGTCGAGGCGACGACCGAGCGGGTGCTGCGGCTGCTGGGGCTGCTCCAGCGCCGGCCGTCCTGGACCGCCGCCGAGCTGGCGGCGGAACTGCGCGTCACCGACCGCTCGGTGCGCCGCGACGTGGAGCGGCTGCGCGCGCTCGGCTACCCCGTGCACGCCGTGCCGGGCGTCGGCGGCGGCTACCGGCTCGGCGCGGGCACCCGGCTCCCGCCGCTGCTGCTCGACGACGAGGAGGCGATCGCGACGGCGGTCTCGCTGCGGCTGGCGGCGGGCGGGACGGTCGCCGGGGCGGGAGAGGCGGCGCTGCGCGCGCTCGCGAAGCTCGACCAGGTGATGCCGCCCCGGCTGCGCGCCGAGGTGCGGGCGGTGCACGGCGCCACCGAGACCCTCGTCGGTCCCGGCGCCGTCGTCGACGCGGAGGTGCTGGTGACGCTCGCGCGGGCCTGCCGCGACGCGCTGCGGGTGCGGTTCCGGTACGCGGCCCGCGACGGCGCCGAGCGCGAGCGCACGGTGGAGCCGGTCCGGATGGTCGCGACCGGCCGCCGCTGGTACCTGATGGCCTGGGACGTCGACCGGGACGGCTGGCGGACCTTCCGGCTGGACCGGATGCGCGAGGTGGCGGCGACGACCTGGCGCTTCGCGGCGAGGGAGCATCCGGACCCGGTCGACTACGTGCGGCGGTCGGTGGCCGAGGCGCCGTACCGGCACCTCGCCCGGATCCGGGTGCACGCCCGTCCGGGCCGGGTCCGGGAGCTGGTGCCGCCCGAGGTGGGCCGGGTGGAGGACGGCGGCGACGGGTGGTGCGTGCTCGTCGTCGGCGCCGACGACCTGGACCGGATCGCCGTGCGCGTCGCCCGGCTGGGCTTCGAGACGGAGGTGCTGGAGCCGCCGGAGCTGCGGGAGGCGGCCGCCCGCCTCGCCCGCCGCCTCGCCGCGATGGCCGGGCCCGACGAGATGCAACAGTGATGTACAACGCCGTTGTATATCGGTCGGACCCTCGCTAGCCTGCCGCCATGCCCGACACTGCAGCCCCCTTCGCGCCCGCTCTGACCTTCGCCTTCGAGATCCGCGCCGACCTCGCCCCGACCCTGCACGTGGGCCACGGCGCGGGGGAGAGGACCGAGTTCACCCCCCATCACCGGCGGCACGGTCGACGGCCCGCTGCTGCGCGGGACCGTCCTGCCGGGCGGCGGCGACTGGTCGAGCACCCGCGGCGACGTCTGCCAGCTAGACGCCCGCTACCTGCTCCGCGCCGAGGACGGCGTGGTCATCGACATCGTCAACCGCGGCTACTACCACGAGGCCGGCGACTCCCCGGAGCAGTTCGACGGCGACCTCCAGGTGTCCGCGCCCGGCGTCTACTACCGGACCTCGCCCGTCTTCCGCACCGACGCGCCGGCGCACCTGTGGCTCGCCCGGACCGTCTTCGTCGGCCTGGCGCGCGCTTCGGACCCCGAGGCCGTCTTCATTCGCATGTACGCCCTCCTCTGACCCGCCCCGCCGAAGCGCGCCCCCGCTCGCCGAAACGCCCGTCGCGGGCGGTGGTCAGTTCGGTCGGCGGGCGGGGCAGTGCTCGCCGGTCCGCAGGTTCGCGGTGGCGGCGGTGATGACGGTGTCGAGCCTGTCCCGGGCGCCGGACAGGTCGCTGATCCGCCGGTCGATGCGCTCGCGTTCCGCGGCGAGCCGGTCGAGGAGCTCCGGCGTGGCCTCGCCGTCCACGACGCAGGGCAGCAGCTCCAGGATCGACCTGCTCGACAGCCCGGCGCCGTACAGCTGCTGGATCAGCAGGACGCGGTCGACCGCCCCGTCCGGGTAGTGCCGCTGGCCGCTGGGGCTGCGCTCCGCGGCGAGCAGGTCCTGCTCCTCGTAGTACCGCAGGGCGCGGACGCTCACGCCCGTCCTGGCGGCGAGCTCGCCGATCCGCATCATGCCTCCCGGTGTGATCCCGGCCACGCCACTTGCCTCTGACGTCAGCGTCAGCTTTTAGCGTAGCCGCGAAGTCGCACCCGCCGCGTCAGCGGCCGGAAGGGAAGAGCCATGACCGAAACCGCAACACAGGCCCTCGATATCGCTTCTGATCGGCCCGTCCCCGTCGTCTCGGTGAAGCCGGTGGTGCTGCCGCCGCCGGGACCCGGCGCGGACCCGCGCAGGGAGGACCTGCGCGTGCGCGTCTCCGCGCCCGCGACCGGCGACGCCCTGCCGATCATCGTGTTCTCGCACGGCTTCGGGTCGTCGCTGGAGGGCTACGGCCCCCTGACCGACTACTGGGCCGCCCGCGGGTTCGTCGTGATCCAGCCCACCCACCTCGACTCGAGGACGGTGGCCCTGCCCGAGGACGACCCCCGGACGCCGCGGATCTGGCGGTTCCGGGTCGAGGACCTGAAGCGCGTCCTCGACCACCTCGACGTGCTGGAGGCCGCCGTCCCCGGCCTCGCCGGACGCCTCGACCGCGACCGCGTCGCCGCGGCCGGGCACTCGTTCGGCGGCCAGACGGCGGGCAACCTGCTGGGCCTGCGCGTCCTCGACCCCGTGACCGGCGAGGGCGAGGACCTCTCCGATCCCCGGGTCAAGGCGGGCGTCCTGCTCGCCACCGCCGGGCGCGGCGGAGCCGACCTCACGCCGTTCGCGGCCGAGCACTACCCCTTCATGAACCCGACCTTCGCGCACATGACCACGCCGGCCCTCGTGGTCATGGGGGAGCGGGACGACCTCCCGCTGACCGTCCGCGGACCGGACTGGACGGCCGACCCGTACCACCTGAGCCCCGGCGGCAAGAGCCTGCTCACGGTGTACGGGGCGGAGCACTCGCTCGGCGGGATCCCCGGCTACGAGGCCAGGGAGACGACGGACGAGGACCCGGAACGGCTCGGCCTCGTCCAGCGGCTCACCCTGGCCTACCTCCGCCACGCGCTCGGCATCGACGACTCCGGCTGGACGGCGGCGTGCAGGGAGCTGCTGGAAGACGACGATCCGCTCGGACGCGTCGAATCCAGGTGATGCGCCGCGCCCGCGCCGCGCCCGCGCCGCGCCCGCGTCGCTCACGCCGTCGCGAGCCACTCCTCGAACGTGGTCGGCGCGATGCGGGCGCCCTCGCCGGGCAGCAGGACGTTGCCCGCCATGTCCGTGCCCAGCGGCCCCGCCCAGGTCGGCACGAGCTTCACCGTGCGGCCGCGCGCCTGGTGGGTGCGGCGCGCCATGTCCACCAGGTCCTGCGGCTCCGGCCCGGCGAGGTCGGGGCAGCGGCCCTGCGGCGCGCCCGCGGCGACCTCGGCGAGGACGTCGGCGACGTCGGCGGGTGCGACCGGCTGGACGAGCAGCGGCGGGATCGCGGCCACGCCGTCCCGCTCGGTCCAGCCGGCGAGCATCGCGGCGAAGTCGTGGAACTGGGTGGCCGGGACGATCGACCACGGCACCGGCCCCGCGGCGACCAGGCGCTCCTGCTCGCGCTTGCCCGCGTAGTGCGCGTTGCCCTCGACGCGGTCGACCCCGGCGATCGACAGCAGGACGTGGTGGCCGACCCCGGCGCGTTCCTCGGCGGCGAGCAGGTTCCTGGTGGCGGCGGTGAAGAAGGCGACCGTCTCGGCCGGGTCGGCCGCCGTCGCGTTCGTGGCGTCGACGACCGCGCCGACGTCGGCCAGGGCCGTGTCGAGCCCGTCGCCGGTCACCAGGTCGACGCCGAGCGAGCGGCTGATCCGCACGACGTCGTGCCCGGCCTTCTGGAGAGCGGCGACGGTGAGCGCCCCGATGTTCCCGGTCGCGCCCGCTACGGCGATCCGCATGATGACCCCTCCTCGTCTCTGGACCGGACTGCACAGTATCTCGGACTAAAAGGATCCGCAATATCCGTGATAGGTAGGATCGGGGCATGAAGCTGCCCGTGAGCACCGAATGGCTCCTGCACTGCGCCGCGACGCTGGCCCAGCTCGACCCGGGCGCGACCGCCTCGGCGGCCCAGCTCGCGCAGTACTACGACCTGCCGGCGCCCTACCTCGCCAAGCAGCTCCAGACGCTGGTGAAGAGCGGCGTCCTGGCGGCGGCCACGGGCCCGCGCGGCGGGTTCCGGCTGGCCCGTCCCGCCTCGGAGATCACGCTCCTGCAGATCGTCGAGGCGGTCGACGGGGCGTCCTCGCCCTACGAGTGCCGCGAGATCCGGCAGCAGGGGCGCGGTGCCCTGCGCCCCGAGGACTGCCAGGAGACCTGCGTCCTCGCCGCGAAGATGGCCGAGGCGCACGAGGCATGGCGGCAGAGCCTCGACGCCACCTCGCTCGCCGACATCCTCGCCACCCTGCCCGCGTCCGCCCCCGACCGCACCCGCCGGCGCATGGCTGGCACGGCGTAGCCGAGGGCGCTACGGCGACCGGAGCGCGTCGCGCTCGCGCACACCGCCGCCGGTGTCGCTGCCGAGAGAGGGCGCCCGTCCCGCCCACCACGGCAGCGGAACGGCGGCCAGCCCCGCGACGGCGGCCACACCGAACGCGATCCGCATCCCGGCGACCGAGTAGCCGGTGCCGGCCCAGGCCAGGGTGGCCAGCGCGGGACCGAGCGAGAAGCCCAGCTGCCGCGCGAGGCTCTGCGCCGCCCCGGCCGTCCCCTGGAGCGCGGACGGCGCGCGCGCCATGAGCATCGCGAAGCTCGGACCGGCGAACAGGCCGGTCCCCGCCCCCACCACGGCCAGCCGCCACCCCAGATCGCCGCCCGCCGGGACGAGCAGGAGCACGCCCGCCGTCGTGACCGCCGCGCCCGCCGCGGCCGTCCGGGACGTCCCCCAGCGGTCGCCGAGCAGTCCGCCGACCGGACCGGCCGCGACCATGGCCGCCGGCATCGCCAGGATCGTCGCCGCCGCGTCCACCGGCGACAGGTGCAGGACCCGCTGCAGGTAGAACGGCGCCAGGAACTCCACCAGCGAGATGACCAGCGCGTTCAGCATGATCGCTGCCACCGGCGCCGCCGCGGGCCGGAACCGCGCGAGCCGCCGGAAGGGCGCGCTGGTTTGCGTCCGCCACCACCAGGCGAGCGGCGGGACGGCCGCGAGGGCGAGCGCGAGCCAGGCCGGCCCCCGGCTCGCCGACAGCGAGAGCGCCAGCAGCAGCGCCGTCGCGGCGGCGGCCAGCAGCAGCGCCTCCGCCGCGAACGCGCGGTCGGGACGGGCGAGCGCGTCGCGGTCCAGGCTCGCCAGCGCGATCGCGATCACCACGATCCCGGCGGGCACGTTGATGTAGAAGATCCAGGGCCAGCCCCACGCCTGCACGATCAGGCCGCCGAGGACGGGCCCGCTGACCGCGCCGAGCGGCCCCAGGGTCATGACGAGCGCGCTCGCCCGTCCCGCGAGCTCCGGCCGGACGGCCCGCACCGTCACCGCCGGGACCAGCGCGAACAGCACCGCCGCGAACGCCCCCTGCACCACCCGCGCCGCCACCAGCGCGCCGAGGCCGGGCGCGAGGCCCGCGGCGAGGCTGCTCAGCGTGAAACCGCCGGTCGCGAGCACGAGCGCGGCCCGCGGACCCGTCCGGTCGAGCCACCGCCCGGCGGGCAGGCTGAGCGCGACCAGCGGCACCAGGTAGCCCAGGACGGCCCACTGCGCCGCGGCCGTGCGGACGCCGAGGGCGCGCTCCACGGCCGGCAGCGCCACGGCCACGATGCTGGTGTCCAGCGTGGCCATGAACACGACGAGCCCGCACCCGACCACGGGCCACCAACGGTTCCTCTCCATCGACCCTCCAAACTGCACACCGCGTGTACTTCAAAAAATTACACACTGCGTGCAGTTAAGGCCAGGGTCCGGGCTGAGAGCATGGGGGGCATGGCGAGGTCGATCGAGGAGCCGCGGAACGCGCGCAGCCGCCGGTCGCGGGCGGCGCTGCTGCGCGCGGCACGCGAACTCGTCGAGGAGCACGGCATGGCGGCGACGACCATGGCGGCCGTCGCGGAGCGCGCCGGGGTGTCGCGGCGCGCCGTCTACCTGCACTTCGCGTCCCGCGCCGAGCTGATCAGCGAGCTGTTCGACTACGTGAACGAGGTCGAGGACATCGAGGGCCGGTTCGCCCCGGTGAGCGACGCGCCCGACGCGGTCGCCGCCTTGGAGCACTTCGCGCACCGGCACGCCGCGTTCATGCCGCGCATCCTCGCGGTGTCGCGCGCGGTGGAGCGGGAGGCGGGCGACGACCCGGACGCGGCACGGCACTGGGCCACCGCGATGTACTGGCGCTACGAGACGAACCGGGCGCTCATCGCCCGCCTGGACGCCGAAGGCGTCCTCGCGCCCGGCTGGACCGTCGACACCGCCACCGACATGCTGCTCGCGCTCATCTCCAACGGCGTCAGCGAGACCCTCCTCGTCGACCGCGGCTGGACACCGGAGCAGATAGGCGACCACATGGCCCGCCTCCTGCACTCCACCTTCGTCGCCCCCCACACCCCGCGCTGAGGCGATCGGTGAACGCGGAGAGCCCGACCTCGAACGCTTCGTGTTGCCGGACGCGGACGGGGCAGGGTCTCCCTCGCCGATGGCGGCTGCGCGCGGGACGGGGAACGGAAGGCGGAACGAGATGGCCTCCTCTGTACCGGTGCGCCCGGCCTCGCTGAGCAGGGCCGACATCGCGGATCTCCCGGAACGGGTCGGCGGCCCGGTGGTGCTGCCCGGCGACGCCGGCTACCCGGCTGAATGTGCCACCTTCAACCTGCTGACCCCGGTACGTCCGGCGGTCGCGGTCGGCGCGACCGGCGCGGACGACGTCCTGGCCGCGGTGCGGTTCGCCGCCGAGCGGGACCTACCGGTGGCCGTCCTCGCCACCGGACACCAGATGGCCCGCTCCGCCGAGGGGGCGGTGCTGATCAACATGTCCCGGATGGGCGCCGTCCGCGTCGACCCCGGACGGAGGGTCGCGCGCGTCGAGGGCGGAGCCCGCTGGCGCGACACCCTCGACGAGGTCGGCGCCCACGGCCTCGCCCCGATCAGCGGCGGCTCGTCCAGCGTCGGCGTCATCGGCTACCACCTCGGCGGCGGGGCGAGCCCGATCATGGGCCGCCTCCACGGATACGCCGCCGACCACGTGCGGGCGATCGAGGTCGTGACCGCGGACGGCGAGGCGCGCCGGGCCACCCCGTCCTCCGACCCGGACCTGTACTGGGCGCTGCTCGGCGGAACGGGCAACTTCGGCGCGGTCACCGCCCTGGAGTTCGCGCTCTTCCCCGTCCGCCGGTTCTACGGCGCCGGACTCTTCTTCGCCGGCGAGCACATGGCGCGGACGTTGCACGCCTGGCGGGAATGGGCACGCGGCCTGCCGAGGGAGATGAGCTCGTCCGTCGCCTTCCAGCGCGCTCTGCCCACGATGCCGGAGCCGCTCCGCGGACGGTTCGTGATGCACCTGCGGTTCACCTCGCTCGGACCGCGGGACGAGGCGGAACGCGCTTTCGAACCGATGCGCCGGATCGCGCCGGCGCTGCTGGAATCGGCCACCGAGCCGCCCTACCGCGAGGCCGCCTCGCTGTTCCTCGACCCGCCCGGCCCTTTCCCCTGGGTCGAGCGCTCGGGAATGCTGCGGGACTTTCCCGGCGAGGCGGCCGAGGCCCTCCTCGCCGTGGCGGGTCCCGATACGGAAAGCGAACTCAGCCTCGTCGAAGTGCGCCGCCTTGGCGGAGCCATGGAAGCGCCACCGGCCGTCCCCAACGCGGTTCCCGGCCGGGACGCGGGATGGTCGGTGCTGGGCATCGGCGGAGGCGACGCGGGCAAGGCCGCGCTCTTCCAAGAGCAACTGGACACCCTGGTCGACGCGCTCGCCCCCTGGACCATGGACGAGCGAATGCCCAACCTTCTCGGCGCACGGGAAGCCGCCACTCCGCAAGCCCTACGCGTGATCTACGGCCGCGAACGGTACGACCGCCTCGCCGCCGTCAAGAAGCGCTACGACCCGCGCAACCTGTTCCGCATGAACCACAACATCACGCCCGCCGACCGCGTCGATGGCGGGCGGCCCAAGGATTCTTGATGCCTTGTTGGCCGCGCCCGGGGCGATATCGCGGGGTTTCGGGAAACCACCACGCTGTCCGCGGATCGATCGTGAGGGGAGTTGCCCGGTGCCCACCCAACGCACCAGCCGAAAGCCCGCAACGGGAAGCCAGCCATGGGTGCACGTCGATAGCGGGGAGATCCAGAAGTTCGGCACGGTCCGGATGTTCCCGCTCGGCCTGTCGTTCGAGGCCCGGATGTACTCCTGCGAGAGGCTCAACCAGGTTCTGGCCGACACCCAGATCCTCCACAGCCTCTACAAGAAGCATCACTGGCTGATGCGCGGGCCGACCTTCTACCAGCTCCATCTCCTGCTCGACAAGCATGCCGAGGAGCAGCTCAAGCTGGTGGACCTGATCGCCGAGCGGGTGCAGACCCTCGGCGGCGTCGCGGTCGGCGACCCCCGCCACGTCGCGGAGATCACCGCCGTGCCGCGCCCGCCGAACGGCGCCGAGGAGGTCCCCGCGATGCTGTCGCGGCTGCTCGAGGCGCACGAGACGATCCTCGTCACGGCCCACGAGGTCGCCGCCCGCGCCCAGGAGATGGGCGACGACGGCACGAACGACCTGCTGGTCTCCGACGTCATCCGCACCGGCGAGCTGCAGGCCTGGTTCCTGATCGAGCACCTGGTCGACACCCCGCTCGTCGAGGCCCCGCACAACGGCCCCGCCCGCTGACCCGGGCCCCGTTCGGCGTGCGCTTCACGGCCGCACGTCCCAGGTCGCGCGGCGTGTGACGGCGACGCTCCACGGCACCGCGAGCAGGACGACGAGGGCGAGGCCGATCGGCAGCGGTGCCGGCCGCGCCGCGGCCAGGGCCGGGCAGAGGACGGCCACGACGGCGCAGGTGCGGACCAGCAGGCGGTAGAGGGACCGCTTGTCGTCCCAGGCCTGCAGGGACGACGCGATGCCCATGGCCGCGGCGAGCACCAGTGCGGTGGCCGCGCAGAGCAGCCATGCGAGGGGTGCCGGGGTCCGTCCGCCGTGGGCGTGCTCGACCAGGCTCGGCATGGTCGCGCCCATGGCGGTGACCGCGGCCGTGAACGGCAGGTGCGTGATGATCCACCGGACGGTCGACGCGCGGGCCGGCCGCGGCGGGCGGTGGCCGACGAAGTCGAAGTACGTCCACCACGCGCCGAATCCGATGACGACGGCGACGAGGCCGACGGCGATCGTCAGCGCGTCCGCCGGCTCGTGGGCGAGCCCGTCGACGACGCCGACGACCGTCTCGCCGAGGACGATGATGATGAACAGGCCGAACCGCTCGATGAGCGCGGACGTGACGACGAGGCCGGGCGGCGCCTTCCCGATCATGGCGCTGAACCCGGCCAGGTAGGCGGCGTCCAGCAGGAGCCAGGCGGTGACCCGCGCGTCGGGCGGCAGCCGGGCCGTCGCCGCCAGGACGACCGCGCAGGCGCCCGTCCCGGCCACGAACAGCAGGCTGGACCGGCGGAACCGCGGCTCGGACGGGCGGCCGGCCAGGTACCAGATCAGGGCGAGGACCGCGAACAGCACCGCGGCGCCGACCGGGAACGCGACGGCGCCCCGGTCGCCGGCCCGGGGGATGAACGCCCCCAGCGGCACCAGCGCGAGGAGCTGCGCCAGCAGGACCGTGCGGCTCCGGGCGTCCTCGCGGCCGTGCAGGTCGTGGTACAGGCTGCCGTTGAGCCAGGCGATCCAGACCAGCGTGAACACCGCGCCGAACTCGGCGAGCCCGCGCCAGGTCAGGTGCCCGGCCAGCTGATGGGCGGCCTGTCCGACGAGCACGACCACGACCAGGTCGTAGAACAGTTCGAGCGGGCCGACGTCCCGTTGGAGCGGCTGCTCCCCGTGCGGCCGCGGCGGCTGCCACAGCCGTTGGCGCAGTCGCGCCCAGCGCTCGCGTCTCTCGGACATGGCGGACGCGGATCAGCGCCGCGCCGCAGCGCCGGACTCCTCAATGCACATGAAGCGACGGTAGCCCACCGAGGCACCGGGAGCGCCCCGTGCCGGCGCGCGTCGCCGAGCCGTGCGTCAGGTGAGCCGCTCGCGCTTGGAGTCGGCTTCCGCGCGTACCTCGTCGGCGAAGTCGCCGTCGTCCTCCGAGGCGTCCTCCTGGTAGATGAGCCAGCAGCCGCGGATGCCGTCGAGGATGTCCTCCAAGAGATCGTGCGCGGGGCGAGCGGGGTCCAGGGGAGTGGTGCGGAGCCTCTTGAGCAGCGTGCCGCGGAACCCCGGGTCATGGTGATGCCGGGCGAGGATCTCGGCTTCGCCGACGTGCTCGAGGAGCTCGTCGAGGTCGGGGATCCGGCCTTCCGCGACGATCATCGCCCCCCGGATCAGGGTGGTGACCGTCTCGTAGGGGCTGAGGCCGAGTTCGAGCTGTTCCAGCACGAGGGTCGGGGTCTCGTGCGCGAGGGCCTCGATGCCGTCCGCCTCCTGGATGATCTCCGTGGTCGCGTAGCCGGTCGTCTCGGACGTCACGTCGGCCGCGGCCTGCAGCCAGTGCGCCGCCGCGATGGCCGCGGCGGCGGGCTCGACCTCCGTGAACAGGCTCGGGCCGCCGAACGGGTTCGCATGGAGGATCCTGTCGGCGGCCTGGACCTGGACGGGCGAGGCATCGGCTCGCGTGAGAGCGAGGGCCTGCCGGGCGCGCCCGGTGAGGTCGCCGAGCTCGGCCTGCTCGATCGCCTCCAGCTCGTCCCGCACCTCAACGCCGACCCGCCTGCTCAACTCCGCATCGCCGATGTCGTGCAAGGCACGGCCGACCCGGTGCGCGCACTCCTCAACGGGGTTGTACGACACGGTGAGCGTGCCGTCGGAGGGCAGGTTCGGCTTGGCCAAGGCCTCCGCCACACTCCCGAACGCTTCCCGTTCCTGTCGGCGTCGCCCGACCTCGCCGTTCACCTCCTGCACGTCCGCGGCGGACGCCGGATGGGTATAGGTGCGCCAGGCCCGGCCGGACAACCGCGTCAAGGCCCGAGCGAGATGCCGGACCGCGTCGGAGGGGACGTCACCCGGAAGCTCGGCGAAGGTGCGGGCCGCGCAGCCCGAGCCCGTTTCCCAGAACGCGACGATCGCGTGACGTTCCTCGTCGAAGGCGTAAGTCGTCACAGCTCCCCTCCCTCAGCACCACCTACGGTGCCACCCGCCGAGCCGAACCGCGACACGAACACCCACCCCAGGCCACTGCGAGGGGTGGGTGCGCGTGGCCGCTGCCGTTCCCGGCGTGCGACGGGTCAGCCGTTGGGGAGGATCACGGCGCGGCCGTTGACGCGGCCCGCGTGCAGGCGCTCGTACGCCTCGGGTGCCTCGTCGAGCGAGTACGTCTCGACGTGCACGTCCACGACCCCGGACCGCGCCAGCTCCAGCACCTCGATCAGCTCGGCGCGGCTTCCCCAGTAGGGCGCCCGCACCGACGCGTCGTACGGGACGACGCCGAACCCGAGCTGCGCGATGCCGCCGCCGATCCCGACGATCAGCACGTCCGCCTCCACGCCCGCGACGGCCGTCGCCGTCGCCACCGTCGGCGGCGCCCCGACGAAGTCGAAGACCGCCTGCGCCCCGAGCCCGCCGGTCAGCTCCCGGACCCGCGCCGTCGCCCGCTCGTCCGACAGCACCGTCTCGTGCGCGCCGACCGTCCGGGCCAGCTCCAGCTTGTCCTCCGACACGTCCAGCGCGATCACCCGCGCCGGGCTCAGCGCCCGCAGCACCTGGATCGCCACATGCCCGAGCCCGCCCGTCCCGATCACCACCGCGGCGCTGCCCGGCACCAGCTTCGGCAGCGCCCCCTTGATCGCGTGGTACGGCGTCAGCCCCGCGTCCGTCAGCGGGACGTTCCGCACCGGGTCCAGCCCGCCGAGCGGCACCAGGTGGCGGGCGTCATCGACCAGCAGGTACTCGGCGATCGCGCCGGGCGCGCCCAGCCCCGGCGGCCGGATCTCCAGCTCCTCCGCCCGCAGGCAGTAGTTCTCCTTGCCCTGCGCGCACATCAGGCACGTCCCGCATCCCCACGGCCCGTAGACGGCGACCGACTCCCCGATCGCCACCCCCTCGACACCGTCCCCGAGCGCCTCCACCGTTCCGGCGCCCTCGTGCCCGAGCGTCAGCGGCAGCGGGAACGCGAGCTGCTCCGCCGGCCAGCTCATCACCGCGATGTCGGAATGGCAGACGCCCGCCGCCGTGACCTTCAGCAGGACCTGCCCCGGTCCCACGACGGGGTCCGGCACCGTCACGACCTCCGGCGCACCGCCCACCTCGCGATACTGCACCGCCTTCATGGCACCCCCTCCGACGACGGCCGCCGCCCCGGACGGCCTTCTCCCTCGCCGCAGGGCATGCCCCCGAACAGGGCGTTCCACCCGCCCCGGAGGGCGGTTCACCCGGAAGCCGGTTCGGCGGGGCTCCCGCCGTCCTCCCGGCGGACGCATTCGATCCAGTACCGGCCGTCCTCGTCCCGGTGGGCGCCGTGGATGTCGGTGGCGATGTCCGGGAAGGCGCGGTCGAACTCCTCCAGCGCCCGCAGGTACGTCATCACCGGCCCGTCGTCGGGCCCGGTGGCCTCTCCCGGCATCAGCATCGGGATCCCTGGCGGGGTGACGACGACCGTGGCGGCGCAGATCCGTCCGGCCAGCCGCTCCAGCGGCACCCGCTCGGTGCCGGACCGGATGAGGCGCTGGTAGCAGTCGCCGGGCGTCAGCGCGGGCTCCGGCAGGTCGGTGAACACCCGGTCGAGCAGCGTCCCGAGGTCCGACCCGCTCAGCCGCAGATGGGCCTGCTCGCAGTACCGGCGCAGGCCGACGCCCTCGGGCCCGAAGCCGGGCACCATCTCGCGCAGCGGCACGTCGTCGTCATAGGCGTTCTTGAAGTCGACGAGGGCGTCGATCAGCGTCCCCCACTTGCCCTTCGTGATGCCGATCGAGAACAGGACGAGCAGCGTGTAGTCACCGGTCTTCTCCACCACGATCCCGCGTCGCCGCAGGTAGGCGGCCACGACCGGCGCGGGGACGCCCCAGCGGGCCGGCCCGCCCGCCGCGTCGGCGCCCGGGCAGGTGATCGTCACCTTGATCGGGTCCAGCAGGCAGTAGCCCTCGTCGAGGCCGTCGAACCCGTGCCAGGACGCGCCCGGCTCCAGCGTCCAGCAGGAGGGCTCGGTGCACAGCAGCTCCGGGTCGGCGTCCTTGAACGGCACCGTCGTGCCCGTGCGCGGATCTGTCACGGCCGGCGGCTGCCACACGCCGAAGAACCACGGCGGACGCGCGTCGTCCGACCGGATCTGCGCGGCCACCCGCACCATGGCCTGCCGGAACCGCACCGCCTCCACGATCGCCTCGCCGGTGAGGAAGGGCCCGGACGGCCCGTCCATCATCGCCGCCGCCACGTCCAGCGACGCGATCATCGGATACAGCGGCGACGTCGAGGCGTGCATCAGATAGGTCTCGTTGAACCGGTCGTAGTCCACCGGTGCCCGCTCCGACGACCGGACGTGCAGCATCGACGACTGCGACAGCGCCGCCAGCAGCTTGTGCGTCGACTGGGTCGCGAACACCGTGGGACGTCCTGGCCCCGGCATTGCCCGCTCGTCCACCGCCATCCCGTACCGGCGCTCGTACATCCGGTTGAACCGCGCGTACGCGAACCACGCCTCGTCGAAATGGACGCGCGGGACGCTCTCGCCCAGCAGCCCCGCCACCCGCACCGCGTCGTAGCACAGCCCGTCGTACGTCGAATTCGTGATCACCGCGTACGAGGGCTCCGGCCCGGCAGCGCCGCCGGCGAGCGGATGACCGGCGAGCCGCCCCCGGACGGCGTCCCGCCGCAGAGCCCCCGGCGGGACCGGCCCGGCCAGCCCCAGCCCGTTGCGCTCCGGCACCAGGTACACCGGCCGGGCACCGCTGATCGTCAGCGCGTGCTGGATCGACTTGTGGCAGTTCCGATCCACCAGCACCAGCTCGTCACGGGCGATCGCGTGGTGCCCGACGATGCGGTTGGCGGTCGAGTTGCCGTTGACCACGAAGAACGTCCGCTCGGCCCCGAACACCCGGGCTGCGTTGCGCTCGGCGTCCCCGATGGGCCCGGTGTGCTCCAGCGGCGACCCCAGGTCCGTCACGGAGATCGACAGGTCGGTTCGCAGCAGATGCTCGCCGAAGTAGTCGAAGAACGCCCGCCCCACCCCCGTCTTGAGGAACGCGACGCCCCCCGCGTGCGCCGGGGTGTGCCACGAGTACCGGTGGTCCTCGTCGAACCGGCGCAGCGCGGCGAAGAACGGAGGCAGCCGGCTCTCGGCGTGCTCCTCCGCGGCCCGGCTGATCCTTCCCGCGATGAACGCGGGCGTGTCCTCCAGCGGGTACACCAGCCCGCAGATCACCTCGTACACCCACAGGGGCACGTCCCGGACGCCGCCGTCGCGCATCATCAGGAACACCGGCAGCCCGTGGAAGCGTCCGGTGATCCCGCCGAGCACCTGGTCGGCGTCCTGCACCGCCCACTCGGCGAGGACCGCCGCGAGCGTCGCGTCCGACCGCAGCACCGCGAGCGCGTCCTCGGTCCGGTGGGTCCACCGCACCCGCAGCCCGTGCCGCTCCATCTCGCCGCGCACGTCCCGCAACTGCTCGGCGGCCACGGAGTCGGCGTCGGCCCGCTCGCCCGCCGCGATGAGAACCGTGTGCTCCAAGGGGGCTCCTAGGCTCGGAACGAGAACCCGGTCGCCGCCAGTAGTACAACAATCACCGTGCGTGCAGACAGGCTCCGGCAGCCAACTGTCACCCACCGGTCTCATCCGCCACCGGACGCCTCGCGCCCCACTCGGTCGGGCTGGCGGGATTCGAACCCACGACCCCTGGCACCCAAAGCCAGTGCGCTACCAAACTGCGCTACAGCCCGCGACACGCCGCCGTCCCCGGCGACCCGTGAAGTCTAATGCCGATCAGGCCCGTCCGCCTCGCTCAACCCGGCATTACGACCGCGGACCCGTTCGCTCCCCGTCACCCGGTACGCTACCGTTGACGATCGAGGGCCCAGCCGGCCCTCCAACCCCTCGCGGGCGTAGCTCAATGGTAGAGCCCCAGTCTTCCAAACTGGCTACGCGGGTTCGATTCCCGTCGCCCGCTCTCTAATTTCTCCAGGTCAGAGCCCTATGGGCCGATCTTGAGAACCCCTTCCAAGATCATTTGTCACCCATTTGTCACTGGGATCGGGCACGCCTGAGCACCATCCTGGTTCATCTGCGAACCTTCACGATCATGGCCTGGCGACACCCGGCAAAGATCACCACAGGCACGGACCTGGCACCCTCAACACCGAAGGCCCGGTCCTCCAACGGAGAACCGGACCTTCGCTCGCTGGACGTCCGCTAGCTCGGCTCGATACCGAGAAGCCGGCGGAGGTCGACCGTCACGACGCGGTAGCTGGCGCCGATGCGGATGACCTTGCAGGGGAACTCGCCTCGGCGGGCGAGCTGGTAGGCGCGCGTGCGTCCGAGCCCGATGGCGCGGGCGGCAGTCTCGACACTGATGGTGGTGGGGAGGGCGAGGAGCTCGTCCTGGCTCATCTGTTTCACGGCTCAGACTCCCTTCCGGGAGCTGCCGAACCATCTCGCCCGTAGCCCTCGGCTTTTTGGAGGCGTCACCCGTGGCGCGTCTCGGCGGCTCGGGGCGGCGGGAGCCGCTTCGGTGGCAGTGCCGCTGAGTGGTGGTGCGCTGCTTGCGGGCGGCGATCCTGTGCCCTGGACGTGGTTGATCGCGCTTCGGGCCTGGTTGATGGCTTCGCCGCATCCGGCGCCCAGGTGGCGGGCGTGGAGGATGGCGCGGCCGAAGTCGTCGAGTGCCCCGTCGAGGCTCCCGCCGTGGTCACGGACGAGGTGTCCGTCCGCGTGCTGGCGCGTGAGGAAGCGTTCGAGTTGAAGGAGAAGGTGGTCGAGCTCGGTGACGGCTGTGTGCACGGCGTCCAGAACGGCGCGGACGGTCGCGGGTCCGGCAAGGCCGTCCGGCTCCTCCACGGCCTGCTTCAGCGAGCGGACGGCTCGTTCCAGATCCTCAGCGAGCTGTTCGGGCTCGTGGTCAACCTGGGCGTTGCGGCTGATCGCGCTGGGGTTGGAGGTCATGGGTGCACTCCTTGGGGTGCAGACCCTCTATGGGAGGGCCAGAGCTGTTCGTGGACATGGCCCGTCCTTCCTGTGAGGAGCGGCAGATAGATGCTCTGCCGCTTCATGACGTTGTTTACGCTCCGTGATTGTGCCTGTGCCTCGATCTTGACTCCAGCACTCCAGAGGCACCGGCGAGTCTCGCCCTCGGCAGGTCAGCGCCTGGGCGCGCCGCTACGACGCTGGGGCGCCTGAGGTGGACGAGCAGAGGATGCGGCGGTCGAGCCCAGTCCTTCGGCCAGCGGTACGGGGAAGGCTTCGGCTGCGAGCCTCGCCATCGCCCGCCCCTCGTCGAGGGTTTCCGCGAGGCGTGGCGGCACCGGTGCGGTCGGCCCAGTCACCGTTCGTCGGACGGCGTGTAGCCGCCCTGCGGCCTGGCGTGCGGCATCGGCTTGGGCGAGGCGTTGCTGGGCCAGGCGGTGCTCGGCCGTCGCTTCGATGAGATCGGCGAGGTTGGCGATGAGGAACAGCAGGTCGACGGTGAGGTTCCTTTTGTGCTCGCGTCGATCTCCCCAGTGAACGTTAGTGATTGCGAGTGTGCGCGCTACCGCGCGCAGGGCAGTTCCATACGGGGTGACCGGTGGCGGGCGGCCGAACGGTTCTCGGGCGGCGCGGTCGTAGAAGTCGGCAGCCTTGGCCAGTTTGCGGTTGCCGGTGATGTCTGCAGTGACGTGCAGGACATCAGAGGCCGCCACTGCCAGATCGGCACGGACACCAGGATCGCGGAACTCGCGCATTTGCCAAGCCGCCGTACCGGCCGCTTGAGCGGCCTCCCGATAGGCGGCGGTCTGCAACCGGTGGTCGGCCGACGGACCCGGGGCCCACCGGCGCGAGGGGGCAGCGGGCTGACGGATTGCGCCGTCGTTCCACCGGAGGCGCAGCTTGGGCAAGGTGAGGTCATCGGCGAGCTTGCCGCCGGAGAAGAAGACCGGCGCCCCCTCCGAGTTGGTGTATTCGGGCAAGGCAACGGCGTATCCCGTCACCTCGCCGGGCGTGCGGACGCTGAATCTCAGCCGGACCGTCAGCCCGCGTTCGCGCAGGCCAGCGAAGAACGCGTCTTCGCTGTCGGACGAGGCAGCGACCGTGGCCACCTGCCGACGCAACGCGGTACGAGGAGGCTCCTCCAACCCGGCGCGTTCGGTCCGTTCCATCTCAGCACGTGTGGGGCGGGGCGCCGCCGTCCGATCCGCGGGCGCGGTACGGCAAAGTCCATACCGTTCCTCGACGACCTGGCACGCCTTGCGCGCCTTGAGGTAGTCGCGGGTGATGTTCGGCCGCCGGCCATCCTCTCGAGCGAGCGTGGCCACGACGTGGATGTGATCGTCGGCGTGCCGCACGGCGATCCACCGGCACGCCTCCGGATCTCCGCGTAGGGCGATGCCGGTCTGGTGCATCAACTCCTCGGCGACGTCGGCCCACTCATCATCCGTCAGGTGCCGGTCAGCAGGGGCCGCCCGCAGCGAGCATTGCCAGACCGGCCCCGCCGGCTGGCTTCGCCGCATCGTGTCCAGCGGAGACCGCAGCGCCTCGCCCAGCGGCCGAAGGTCGCGCTTGCCGTCCGCGTGTTTCGCTGGTTCCAGTGCGGCCGGGTGCCGGTACCCGGCGACGAGGTGGGGGTTGGCGTGCTCGTTGCGCTTGCCCGGCCCGTACAAGTACCGCAGCAGGTTCCCAACGTCGGTGCCGCGCGTGACCCTCGCGATCACGGCAGCCGTCTGCCGAGTTCGACGATGACGGCTTCAGCCCGCCGCACCACCTGAAAGCAGTACGCCGCCAACCACGCCACCGACTCCGGGACCTCGTTGTAGGCATTGGCATGGCGCACGAGCTGGTTGAGGTTGACCCCGACCGCATTCACCTGACGGCTGGCATTCCGCAGTTCGGCATGCAACGCGACGAGCGCCCCGTCCACCGGCCGCTGCTCGCGGATCGCAGTACGAACCGTCTTCACGACGAAGGCGCTACATGCGAGCCCGGCTCGCGTCGCCGCGTCGTGGAACTCTTCGTACTCCTGGTCGCAGACGCGGATTCTCAGTTCCCGATCTCGCCGCCGCCCTCCGCCGAGCTTCGCTCGCCGCTGCAACGGCTCCGTCCCGTCGCCGCCTCGTTTGGATGTCGTCATGCACCTCCGCTCCTGGCT
>NZ_JBEPCJ010000103.1:0-36526 GCF_040299565.1 Spirillospora sp. NPDC000708 | reverse complement strand
CTGACCCACGCCGATGAGATCGAGGGCTGGCGCGGCGAGATCCGCGACAGCGAGGTCGTCAAGACCCACGAGGACGCGCTGAAGGAGGAGGAGGACGAGTCCTGCGAGGGCTCCGGAACCAAGAGCAGCGACTCCTCCCGCTCGTCCAACCCCTCGACTTCGGGGACGGGGAACGGCCGCAAGAACGGCTCGAAGGACAAGGCCAAGGACGAGGCCAAGAAGGAGCGTGAGGAGGCGTCCCGGTAGCCGCGGTCGTTGACACGCGCGATCAGTGGATTACCGCTCCTGCGGCCGGGTCCCCGCCCTGGCAAGCAGGAACCCGGCCGCTGCGAACGCTCCAGCCGCTTACTTCGGGGGCATCAGGACGCTGTCGATGATGTAGACGGTGGCGTTGGCGGTGTGGACGTTGCCGCAGACCACCTTGGCGTTGTCGCCGATGGTGAAGGACTCGCCGGAGCCGCTGGTCTTGAGCATCGCGCCGTTGAGCGTCTTGAAGTCGCCGCTGGACAGCCCGCTCGGCGTGATCGGCTGCCCGACGACGTGGTAGGTCAGGATGCCGGTGAGCGTCTTCTTGTCGCTCAGGACCTTGTCGAGCGTGGCCTTGGGGATCTTGTTGAACGCGTCGTTGGTGGGCGCGAACACGGTGATGTTCTTGGCCGAGTTGAGCGTGTCGACCAGCCCGGCCTTCTTCACCGCGGTGACCAGCGTCGACAGGACCGGGTTGTTGGACGCGGCGGTCGCGACGGGGTCGGTGGACATGCCGCTGAAGCTGCCCTTGCCGGACGCCGGGACGGCCGAGCAGGCGGGCCCGAACGGCTGGTCGCCGGACGGTGCGCTGCTCATGGTGGTCGCCGGGGCGGCCGAGCTCGCCGGGGCGGCGGCGGTGCCGCCGTCCTTGCCGTCGTCGTTGCTGGAGCAGGCCGCCGCTCCGGTCGCGAGAGCGGCTGCCGCCAGGACACTGGCGGCGATGCGGGTGCGATACATGGTGAACTCCTTGCGTCGAGATTTCCGATGTGCCGGTCTTGGGTGCGGGCTGGTCAGGTGACGGTGACCACCACCGAATGCCAGCCGGTCGCGCCGTCGGGGAACGGCGGTGTGCGGTGTTGGGGCTGGGTGCGGCCGGTGCCGTCGGTGGCGCGGCAGCGCAGCGTGTGGGAGCCGGGCGCGGCGTCCCACTCGGTGATCCACTGCCGCCAGGTGTCCAGGCCCGGGACGGGCGCGAGCCGCGCCTGGCGCCACGGGCCGTCGTCGACCTGCCATTCGACGGCGTCGACGCCGCGGTGCTGCGCCCAGGCGGTGCCGGCGACGGCGACCCGTCCCGCCTTCATGTTGGCGAGCGGCTTGGGCACGTCGATGCGGGAGAAGGTCTTGATGGGGGCGTGGTCGGCGTAGCCGCGTTTGGTCCAGTACGCGTGGTCGGTGGCGAACCGGGTGACCTTGAGGTCGACGACCCATTTGGTGGCCGAGACGTAGCCGTACAGGCCAGGCACGACGAGCCGGGCGGGGAAGCCGTGGACGATCGGCAGCGGTTCGCCGTTCATCCCGACCGCGATCAGCGCGTCCCGGCCGTCCAGGATCGTCTCGATCGGGGTGGACAGCGTCATGCCGTCGGACGAGCGGGACAGGATCTGGTCGGCGCCGGACCCGATCCCCGCCCTGCGCAGCAGCGGCGCCAGCGGCGCGCCCAGCCAGCGGGCGTTGCCCGCCAGGTCGCCGCCGACCTGGTTGGACACGCACGACAGCGTGATGTCGCGTTCGATCAGCGCCTCACGCAGCAGGTCCTCGAAGGACAGTTCGACCGGGTGGGCGACCATGCCGTGGATGCGCAGCGTCCAGTCGCGGGGGTCGACCTGCGGCAGGACGAGCGCGGTGTCGACGCGGTAGAAGTCCCGGTTGGGGGTGCGGAACGGCGTCATCCCCGGCAGCCGCACCTGCGAGCCCGGCGGCACCGGACGCGCCGGGCTCGCGGGCTGCGGCAGCCGCAGCTTCGCGCGGACGGAGGAGACGTCGCCGCGGTGCAGAAGCACCCGCCCGGACACCCCGCCGGCCGCTGCGACGCCGATCACCCCGGCGCCGGTCAGCAGCACGCGGCGGCGATCGATCCCGGTACCGGTGTCCTTGGGGCGGCTGTCCTTGGGGCGGTGTTGCGGCCCGTCGGAGTCCAGGACGTCGGTTGCGCCCCCATCGGCCGGGGTAGCGGTGCCCTGGGCGGCTTGGTGTGTCACGGCGGGCTCGGGAGGCGTGATGGGAGACGGGCGGACGCCGCGCGCCAGCAGGGTTAAGGCGGCCATGCCGGCGAGTGCGCCGAACGCGGCCGGCAGGGCGTCGACCGGCTCGGCGGCCGGCCTGGTCAGTGCGGCGACGACTCCGACGGTTCCGAAGGCGGCCAGACCGATGAGGCCGAAGACCAGCCGGCCCCTGCTCAGCACTCCGATGACCAGCGCCGCAGCCATGATCCCCGCGCCCAGGCCGATCAGCAGGACGGTCTTGTCGTTGCTGCCGAAATGGCGGATCGCGAAATCCTTGAGCCACACCGGGGTGAGGTCGATGAACCCCGCGCCGACCGCGAACAGCGGCGAGGACGACGCCCGGCCGAGCAGCCCGGCCGCCAGTTCGGCGACGCCCATCGCGGCCGCGGCGGCCAGCAACCCGCACAGCGCGGCGGTGATCCACCGCAGTGGCCCGGTCGCTCGTTTGCCTGTCACACCCGGTGTTCGGGGCCGGACGCCTGGTGGATGGGTCGGATCATCGACGAGTTCTGGACCCATCCTCCGGGCCGCCGGTACCGAACTACCGGTGTGGAGATGAACGAACCGGCCGAAGGGTCGCGCCTGGTAACGGAAGGCCCACTCGACCTGGCCGAGCTGCTCGGCCGGGTCGCGCGCGGCGATCAGGACGCGTTCGCCCAGGTCTATGAGCGGTTGTCGGGGCCGGTCTACGGGCTGGCGCTGCGGGTCGTCCGCGATCCCGCCCAAGCCGAGGAGATCGCCCAGGACGTCCTGGTCGAGCTGTGGCGCAAAGCGTCGCACTACCGCCCCGAACGCGGCGGCGCCACCTCATGGGCGCTGATGGTGGCGCACCGCCGCGCCGTCGACCGCGTCCGTTCCAGCCAGGCCGACCGCGACCGCGAGGAGCGCACCGCCACGGCCGGGCCCGACTACGACCAGGTCGCCGAAGAGGCCGGCACCCGCCTGGAGCACCAGCAGGTCCGCCGCTGCCTGCGGGGCCTCACCGAGACCCAGCGCGAATCGATCACTCTCGCCTACTACGGCGGCTACACCTACCGCGAAGTTGCCGAATTGCTCGGCGTCGGCCTCGCCGCCGTCAAGACCCGGATGCGCGACGGACTCATCCGACTGCGCGACTGCCTGGGAGTGCAGCCATGACCCACGACCAGCACGACCTCGCCGGCCCCTACGCCCTCGACGCCCTCACCGACACCGAACGGCGCCGCTTCGAGCGCCACCTGTCCAGCTGCACCGCCTGCGCCGAGGAGGCCGCCGGGCTCCGCGAGACCACGACCCGGCTGGCGCTCGCCGCCGCTCACCGTCCACCCGCCGAGCTGCGCGGACGCGTCATGGCCGAGATCGCCCGAACCCGCCAATCGCCGCCGCCGCTCACCCGCCGCCTCCCCTCGCCCCGCACCGGCGCTCTGCCCTGGCTCGCCGCCGCGGCCTGCCTGGTGCTGGCACTGCTCGGCGGCGGCGCCGCATGGCGCTTCCAGCGCTCCGCCGACCACGCACAGGCCCTGAACCGGCAGGTCAGCGCAGTGATGACGGCATCGGACGCGCACACCTCGACCACCCGCTCACCGGCCGGCGCCACCGTCACCGTCGTGTCGTCGCGCTCGCTCGGCAAGGCCGTCGTCACCGCGTCCCGGCTGCCGCACCTGCCGTCCGCCCGGACCTATCAGATGTGGTGGCTCGGCCCCACCGCGCCCCGCTCCGCCGGAACGCTGGACCTGTCCGGCAAGACGCGTCCAATCGTCACTGCGGGCCTCGGCGAAGCGCAACGCTTCGGTGTCACGGTCGAACCGGCAGGCGGCTCCCCCCAGCCCACCAGCGCACCGATCATCACTCTCGCCCTCAGTTGAGCGCACCACACCAGAACGCGCGCCGGAGTGATCTTCCCTGTTCCGCGGACACCCGACCCGGGTCGGTGTGATCAACTTGGGAAGGGAGTGTGCGACCACCTCACCCGCCCGGGACCCGCATCTGCCAGAGTGCGGCGGCTCCGTCCGTAAGCGCCCGTTGCGCCCGCCGGGTGGTCGCTGCGACGTCAGTCATCCGGCGACGTAGAAGGCGAGGTGTCGTGGCGGGGCTGGCGGAGGTTGATGACGGTGACGGCGCTGTGGCGGGCGGCGGACTCCGATCGTGCCTGGTCACATTGCCGTTGCGCTTCGGCGAGGTCGTCGCTGAGTTCGTGGATGATCGCGGCGTAGGTGGTCACCAGGTCGGTGAGGCGGCGTTTGTCGGCTCGTGCGGCAATCAGCTCAGCCTGCAGTCTGCTGATGCGGTCGCGGGCAGCCTGTAACGGCTCCGGGACCTGGCCCAGCACCTTGAACTCGGCCTGGTACTGCCGCATCAGATCCGGGTGTTTATGGGTCAGGACCCAGCGTTTGACACCGGCTTCGGCCGCCAGGCCGGAGATCGTCAGTTTGCCTGTCGAGCGCAGCGGGGTGCCGGCGATCAACCTGTCGGCGGCGGCCCGCAACTCGCGCTGCAGCGACTCCTGAGGCTCGGCGGCGGTCATGCGGGCGGCTTCTCTCTGGCAGCAGGGGCCTGCCCGTGCTCGGCGATGATCTGGTTGAGGTGGTCGAGCTGGCGGCGTTCGCGGTCGAGACGGATCGGCGGGCTGAGTTCGTCGTCGACCAGCAGGCGCAGGCGCTCAGCCTGGCGGTGGATGTGCCGCATGTCACGGTCGGTGCGGGCGAGGTTGCGGCAGCCGGGCCGGCAATCAGCAAGGTCGGGCATGCCGGATGCATCGGCGGTATCAGCCTCGCGCCGCCTGTCTTCCGGCAGCTGGCACAGGGCCGTGGACGGATCGAACACGCATGTCATCGCCTTGCCGGGATAGATCTGCAGTGCCGGGTTGGCCAGCACGGATCTGGCCTGGCGCCCGCTGCGGATCACCCGCCCGGCGAAGCGGCCGGTTCCGCCGGTCACGCGTGCGCGGTAGGCGTCGGCGGCGGGGCCGCTGACGTGCTCGCCGGCCTGGAGCCGGCGCTCGGCGTCCTCCAGGTCCTCCAGCCGGGTGAGCCATTGCTCCAAGGCCATCTCATCGGGGAACCCGGAGGCGTAGGTGCCGCTGTAGCCCAGGGTCATCTGGACGTGCAGGTGCGCATACTGCAGGGCGCAGGCGACCAGACCGCGCGGGCGGCGGCAGATGAACCACGCCAGCGTCCGGCGGAACCGCGAGGGCGTGATGGCTCCGCCGGAATCGGCGGGGATGGTGTCGCGGCGGCCGCGGGCGCGGCAGTAGGCGTTCACCCAGTCGATGAACTCGGTGATGGTCTCGCCGATCTCGGCGGTGCTTTTGGCCCGATCCCGGCCCGAGGGCTTCTTGCCCAGCACCACGGCCGAGAACAGCAGGTCGCTGGCGTGCATCTGTTCCAGCGCACCGACCGCGCGGGCGACGGGCTCGGCCACCACCCACGGGTGCTCGCGGATCTGCCCTTCGGGCATCTTGGCTCCATGGCTGTCTCGGGCGCCCTTCCATTTGCGGCCGTGCATCAACCACAGCCTGCTGGCCGGGTCGTAGTCGATGCAGCCGCGGCGCAGGCTGAGCACCTCCCCCACCCGGGCGCCCGACAGGTAGCAGATCACCACCGCGCACGCCCCGACCAGGACCCGCGTCAACTCCTCCACCTGGTGATAGTCGATCGCCTCCAGCCACGGCCCTCCATCCAGCAGCCCCGACACCCGGTGGTCAAGGTGGGCGCCGTCGACGACCGGCAGGCCGGACTGGGCGAACAGCACCCGGTGCGGGGAGATCTGCACCCCTTGGGGTGCGGTGTCCATCAACCGCGCCAGCTGCGGCCAGTCCAGTTCGATCTCCCCGCGGGGGTTGACGCGGCCCGGCAGCGGACGGCCGCCGGCGCGCAGCCGCTCGATCAGGGCGGTGATGTCGCGGTACAGGCCGCCGTGCGGTCCCTTGCCGCTGCGATGCGGGTATCGGGTGCGGCGGTCGGCGCCGCGCTGCCCGTGGAACGGCCGTACCTCCTGCAGCGCGGCGATGATGTCGCCGGAGAAGTCCTCGGCGAACCGCAGCGCCCACGCCAGCAGCGGCTCCATCGTCTCCGCGGCGATCCGCGGCGTCCGGTTCTCGATCCGCCGCCCGCGCGGCGAACGGCCCAGCAGCGCGCGGCTGTCGTGCCCGCCCCACGGCACCGGCTCGGGCAGCCGCACCGGCGGCGGCAGCAGTTCGCGGAACACCCACATGCGGCGCACCACGTTCACGATGTCGACACGGTCGCTGTGGGAGTAGGCCGACTCCAGCAGATCGGCGACAAAGCCGTCATAGTGCGCGCTGGTGACATCGGCGAGCCGTTCCACCTCTCGGGCTTCAAGCCAGCTGAGGAAGGTTCGGACCCGGCGGGCCACCACCATGTGGCTGTACACCGCCAACCGGGTCATCCGTGCGTGCTTGAGGACCGGTGGGGTGCCGGTGTTCAGCTCCGCCCACAGATAATGCTTGGCCGCCGGCACGAACGGGCGCGGCACCCGGCCGAACCCGATCGTCATCGTGGTGTAGTGGTCTTCGAAGATGGCCGGGGACAGGTTCCAGCGCGCATCCCCGAACACCGACAGCCCGGCAGGGTCGGCGTCGGGTCTCAGCCTGCGGTTGACCAGCACCGGCGTGGCCGGCCCCGGATAAGGACCGGCGGACGGATCGCTGTGCCCCGCAGGGGCC
The DNA here is from genome assembly GCF_040299565.1 of Spirillospora sp. NPDC000708. NCBI lineage: Bacteria > Bacillati > Actinomycetota > Actinomycetes > Streptosporangiales > Thermomonosporaceae > Spirillospora > Spirillospora sp. NPDC000708. The sequence continues at coordinate 29,614 of NZ_JBEPCJ010000103.1, read as the reverse complement.
GATGAGGTGTTCACACGTGATCCAGTTCTCCGGTCAGCAGCCGTTCCACCAGCCTGCGTTCGTGGTCGGTGACGGCCGATCTCGCCTGCTGAACCGCGGCCGCCGGTGCCTGGCTGAGCAGGTCGGACAGCTGGGCGTGCGGCCGGCCGAACCGCCGCGCCCATCCCAGCGGTGCCATCTGCGCCCGTCGTTGCTCCAACGCATCCAACGCGGCTGCTTGGACCGGCAGATGCCGCGGCAGCGCTCGCGCGCACGGGCACCCCAGACATTTCAAGAACGACGCGGTACATGACGCGCCGGCAGCATCGAAGGGACTCGATGCGGGGTCGGTGCAGCCGGCGAGCACCGTGTCGGCCTCGCCACTGATCAGCCGCTGCAGCACCGCCGCGCTGACCCCATGCCGGCGGGCCTCACCCCGCGGGTCGCGCAAGGCCCGCGCGATGTCCTGCTCCGACAGGGAGGTCAGCGCGGCCATAGCCCGCGCCTTGCGGGTCTGCTCGGCCAGCACGTCGGCGACCACCCGCTGGTAGTCGCCGAACGCGGTGCTGTCACGGGCCAGGTACTGGTCGGCCAAGGTGGCGTCGGTGTGCGCGACCGGCCGCTGCTCGCGCTGCAGATGCGTCTTGCGCATCCGCGCGAAGGTCACCTCCAGCGGCTGCGGCTCTCCCGCTGCGGAGCGGTCCACCAGACCGGCGGCGGTGGCCCACTGGCCGTCGTCGAAGATCGAGGTCCGCAGCCCCACCCGGAACCCCTGGCCGGGGCGGCCCGTCACCGACCACGACACCATCAACCGGTCCGCCCCGGTGATCCGCCGCGCCGCCGCCGTCAACTCCAACAGCAGCATGTACACCCCGAACGGTGTGTGCAGCTGGTCGCGCCCCGACAACACCACCTCCCGTGACGGGGCCAGCGCCCACGCGGGCAGATCACTCAACGCGACCGTCATGAACCGCCGCGTGCCGCGGCGGGCCTTCACCAACTCCACCACCGCGGTCGCCACCCCACCGGCGAACCCGTCGGGCCGGTGATGAGCAGCCGGCGCCTGACAGATCGAGCTGCCGTTATGGCCGGTCATCCGAACCAACAGCAAAGCACCGGCGGCGAGCTCGAACCCACGCGGGTGCAAGGCGTGCATGAGATCCTCACGGTTGCCGTGCCGCCCCACCCAAGGGGCCAGATACGACGAGGACCTGCTGCGCCGGGGCAGCTCACCCGTCCGATCCACCAGATCCAACACCCGGCAGTACTCCTCCTGGCGCTCATCGGCAACGACGCTGGTGTCGCCGTTGCGCCACCGCTCCAGCAACTCGCGGTTGCCGCCGATCCGCTCCGCCGCCCCACGCAGCATCACCCGAGCCGCCTGCACAATCCGCCGCTCCTCCTCCTCGGGGTAGCTGCCCCGCTGGCAACCCAGCCGGCGAGGGAGTGTCGTCGGTGCGGCCAGCGCGTTGACCAACCGCGGACTCAACCCCTCCACCCGGCGCAGTACCGCCTTGAGAAGACCGACCTCAAAGGGCAGCGCCGTCTTGGTCTTACGCTTAAGCACGTACCGGTCCAGCAGCACCGGCTGCAGATCAACCGGTGTCAGCGGCACCGGATCGCACGCGGCGACCACCTCGGCGAATCCCCGCAACACGCGAAAGACGTTGCCAGCGCTGTGCCCCGAGCCCACCGTCCCCGACGGCCCGACATGGGCGCCGAACGCCCTGGCCAACGCCACCCGCAAAGCCCGGCTCACCGGCAAGACCGCGAAGTCGAAATCACAGGTCGCACCACCGCCCTCAGGAAAGAACCGCACCCGGCACTCGTCCCCGTCGGCGAACACCCGCTGCGGCGGTTCCCAACCCGGCTGCGGCAACCCGGCCGGGCGCCCGGCCGCTCCTCGACCGGTCACCACTCCCAGGCTCCGTCTCCTGCGCGTGCTGCCAACTCCGGCTCAGCGAAGGGATCGCCCAGCACCCGCGGCTCGCCCGCGAACAGATCACCAAGCAGCGTCGACGCCGCAACCCCCTCGGCATGCGACAGCAGCAACTCCACCTCCAGCGACCGGAACGGCTCGAGATACACCGCCATCGTCGTCTGCGGATTCCGGTGCCCCAGCAAGGTCTGCACCAAGCTCCATGTGCTGCCGAACTCAGCGCGGAAATCCTTGGTCTCCTCGCCCGACAGGTGCGCCACCCGCCGCCCGTAGATCATGCGGCCCACCGCGAACCAGCGCAGCGCGAACGAATGCCGCAGCATGTGCGGCGCGCCGGCGAAACCCGCCAACCCCATCCGCGCCAGCCGCCGGTTGGCGGTCGCAAAAGTGTGATGCCACCCGTGCGGCGCCCGCGGCGTCCCATCCTCATTCAGCCACACCGCAACCGGCTCCAGCCCCTCCTCGCCCTCCCGGAACAGCCGACGACGTTCCCAAGGCGCGAGCACATCCAGCGACACCGTCTCCACAGCACCACAGGAGCTGCGCACCTCCATCCGCCGCCGCCCCAGTACCCGCACCATCACCAGCACGTCGTCCAACCGCTCATAACGCCCCGCGACACGAGCCCGCCCCACGGCCCTCGCCCGCTCCCCCTCGATGTAGCTGAGCGTCTCGGTCAGCACCGACCGGGGCATCCAATACCTGCGGCCGTATCCGCCCTTGGCGACCCCATCGGCTAACCGGCACGTCCGGTACTGGCGGTCCGGATCATCATCCGGCAACTCAACGTCCAGCACCGACGCCCACTCGGTCAACCGCAGACCCGTCCCGTACAACCCCTCGGCGAACGCCGCGTCACGCTGCGGATTACGCCCCCGCCACGACGGATCATCGACCCCATCGGCGGTCAAGCCCAGCAACCCCAGATCCCGATAGCGCGCATACCCCTGCGGATCGAACCACTTCACGTCGCTGTCACGAACCGCCGCCGGCGCCGCCGCCACCTTCTCCACCTTTCCAGCACCGGGCACGTACAGGGTGCGCATGAGCACCGGCGACACCACACCATGCGTCCGCTGCGCCCACCCGTAGAACTGCTTCAACACGGTCAGATCGGTGTGGACCGTACCCGCGCGCACGCGCCGGTCGTTACCCGGATCCTGCAATCGCCACGACTTGAAATTTTCGACCCGCGACGGCGTGGCCTCATCCCAAGCCGTATCGACACATTCCAAGAAATTCAGCCACACCCGCAAGCACGTGGCGTACTTCCTCCACGTCGACCTGGCCAACGACCGCATCTCCAGCGAGGCAAACCACCCGTTGACCCGGCGATCGGGACGGCCTGACGGCGACAGCAGGAATGGTTGGCCCTCCCGCCGTCGTCGAGCGACCCGTTGCAACGCGGCCTCCGCTCGCATGACGACCGGATCGCTCAGGACGGAGACGGGACGCCCTGCTCGGCAGTAGTACAACTCCCATGGCACCCGGCGACCCTGCCACCTGGTGCAACACGAGGCTTCGCAACACGCCGACCTGCTAGAGAAGCGGCGAGTGGCCTATCCACCGGACCCTCGCTGAGCGTTTCGTGCTTCCAAGGTTGGCACGGCACGGGATTCGGTTCGTGCAGGTCGCCCGCTCCGGCCCTCGCAAGGCCGACGGCATCAGCATCCTCAGCGACTCCCGCGCCCCTACAGAGTTGCACATGGACGGCGACTACCGCCTGTTCGACGAGATGGTCACCGCAGGCACCATCCCTCAGCTCGGCGGCGCCCGTAAGTGCTCGCAGAAGGCTAAGGGCGTCCCTGCCGACGAAGCGATCGCGCTGGTCACCGGCGGTGGCCCTTATCGACAGATCATGGGGTACGAGGTCGGCGAGTCGTCCAGGTGTGCCAAGGACACAGGCGCCAACACCCCGAACCGGATCGGCGTGTACCCCCTGGTGACCTGGGGGTGGACGCGAGAGATGTGCGAGATCTTCATCCACTCGCGGACGGGGGTCTGGTGGCCGAAGTCGGCGTGCACGTTCTGTGTCTACAGCCTGGCGAACCGCGCCGGGAGGGATCGGGTGTTGGCCGGGTTCACTGCCGAGCCGGCGTTGGCGTGGGAGTCGCTGCTGATGGAGACGGTGGCACAGGGGCTCAATCCGTCACAGACGCTGATGGCGAGTGAGGCCCTGTACGACCTCATGGAACGCACTCCGGGGCAAGAAGAGGCGCTGAGGATGTTCGACGCCCGTGTGGAGGCCGGGCGATGGGCGCTGGTCGAGGTTCAACGAGCGGTCACCGGCCCCGGCCGCGCCACGCGGAAGCTAACCGTCCATGGTGAAGGCTCCCGCGATGAGTGCTCGCGACTGCTGATCGAGGCGGCGCGCCGCATCGGGGAACGGGTGGAGCGGGCGGGACGCCACTCGCGGCTCTGGCTGGAGCGCCGGACGGCGGGTGTGTTCCCGACCGCAGAGCACTTCCTTGTGGTGGTTCCCGCGACGGTGAAGTCGAAGACGGGACCAGGGTTCGAGCGGGCGTGGCTGCGCGCCACGACGGCCACGGCGCTGCCTAGTGACTTGCAGGGGGTCTTGGAGCTGGCCGGCTGACGCGTCGCGCGCGGGCCTGCCAGCCCCTCACAACCCCAACAGATTCAATCCAAGTTACACTTGACATGTTTATTAGATTGCCATAGATTCGGTTCTGCAAGGCAAGCACCCCCAGAAAGGCCATCCCTCCCCATGAACCTGTGCCTGGAGTGCAACACGGACTGCCCGGTGGGCATCCTGCACCCGCGCTGCGAAGCCGGCTACCTGGCTCGCCTGCGCAAGGAGACGGCCATATCCGGCGACATGGACGGTGAGGCCGCGGCGACCATCGTCCGCCGCGTCTCCACTCCGGACCTCAAGCCGGGTGACCTGGTCATCCACTACGGCATGCACATCCGCATTCCGGAGCACCCCTGCATCTGGCAGCACCAGGGCAGCACCGTCTACGGATGGCTCGGCGAGATCGAGAACCTCGAGGAGGTCCTTACGGCCGATTGCGTCCCCATCTCCTTCCTGCGCCGCACGCAGTGGGTGGACGGCGAGGGCTGGGTCTCCGCCATCGAGAACACGTGGTCCATCCAGGGCACCGAGCTGGCTTCCTGGTACGTCGAGGAGCACGCCGGCGGGACCGAGTCCTCCGAGCCGACGGCCCAGCCTGCCACCGAGCCGCCCGTGGATGCCGAGCCCATCACAGCCTGACCCTCACTGCCGGGGGCCAGGACTGGCCCCCGGCATCACGAAAGGCTTACCAATGTCCTGCGTGAACTCCGGCATCGTCGCCTACGGGTACGACCTCGGCGGCGCGACCACGGGATGGAAGGTCAGGGAAGTCGACGCCGTCGGCCTGACCGTCGCCTGGGCCGAGGACGCCGACGCCAGCGACAGCTTGGAGGACCTCATGCCCTCCGCGCGCCACCTCGGGGTCGAGCTACAGCCCTACGGCGACGACGAGGAGCAGCAGTACCTCCTGGTCACTCGGGTCTTCATCATCCACCAGACCGAGGTGCTCGACTTGACCGCCCTCACCGAGCCCCACGACTACCCGGCGTGGGACGAGGCGCTGCGTCAGGCCCTCGAACTGGTCGAGCTCACCCCCGTCCAGCGCCGGCCTGCCTGGCTGGGCTGCTCGGCCTTCGGGTGATCGTGCGGCCGGGTCCGCTCCAGGCGGCCCCGGCCCTCCCTCTCCGGAAAGAAGTGACTCATGTCTGATCTGAACTCTGCGATCATCGCCTACGGCTATGACCTCGGCGGTGCGGTTACACGGTGGAAGGTGCACGAGGTCGACGCCAGTGGAGTACTAACGGTGCCGTGGGCACAGGACCCCGACCCGGATGACTACCTAGAAGACCGGATGCCTCTGGACGGGACAGCCGGGGTCAGTGTGCTCCGGTATGGCGACGACGAGGACCCTCAGTCCATTCTGGCGGCCCAGTGGGTCCGGATCGGTCCCGCGGAGGTCTTTGACCTGGCCCTCCTCCCCAAGCCGCACCACTATGCGGTCTGGGACAGGCGTTTGGACAAGGCCCTGAAGCTCGCCGGCCTGACCCCGCTCCAGCGGCACCCGGCCTGGCTCGCCTGCTCGATCAACCGGTCCTCATGAGCGAAAACGCAACTGCTGCCCAGGAGGCTCCCCGCGGGTATCGTCCCGCCCCCCTCGACCGCACCCACGAGCACAACGCCCTGGCGGAAGTCGCCGTCGCCTTCGCGGCCGGTCACATGACCCACCGGGTGAAGGCTCCACGCGGCACGCTGGCGTGCCGGCGGACTGCACGGGGAGCCCGGTGTGCCCTTCTGAATCCCGCCGGTCAGCGGGTCGCGGTCGGCGGCATGAGGGGCGAACTGACCGACGTCTCAAGGACCATCGCCGAAGCCCTTGCCTGCGCTCCGGCTGACGCACCGGACAGCTCCCGTCCGGACATCGCCCCCTGGTCAGTCGGCCATGTGATGAAGATGCGCCGCAACGGCAGGTGCCCGCAGCCGCGCATGGACGGCTCCATCCGGATGGGCGTGCCCGGCGCAAACGCCACCGTTCAGCACGCCGCCGTGTCGGCCGCTGCGGACGGCGGCTCGTTCGTCAGGCTGGCCCTTGAGGGGCCTTGGGACACGCGCCGGGCGGCGCGAGTCGCTGATGCGATGCTGCGGGACCTGGCGCCGGAGGCTCGACACCTGACCTACACCACCGAGCCGCGGGGTTGGCATCGAGGCGGCATCTTCGTAAGCAAGCGGGGCGGTGGCCAGTACGACGGGGCCTCGACAGCGTTCTGCTCCTGCGGCTGGAGCTATTTCGCCGGCGACAGAGCCGATGCCCGCTGGACGGCGAAGTGGCATCGCGACCATCCGAACGCCTGCCGGGTCGAGTAGGCGTCCCTGCTCGTGGGGCCGGCTCGGGCACTTCCCCCCCCAGACAATCCCAAATCTCCCTTGACATGATTATTGGATTGCCATAGTGTGGATGTTGTGACCGGGACAGCAGGTCACCCCCTCCCCTTCCCCACGCGAGTTGCGAGGTTCACCATGTCTGAGCTGGCCATCGGCGAGATCGGCGTCTACCGCGGCTCTCTGGACTACTACCACGGCATCTTGTTCACGGTCGCGTCCAGCTACGGCGACCGCTGCGACCTCGCGTACGAGGACGAGCCCGGCGAGGTCGTGCTCCGCAACGCTCACTCTTCCTCCCTGCGGATCATCGACAAGGCCGACTTCCTGGTGAGCATCTGCAAGGTCTGCGGCGATGGCCCGATGTGGCACATCCGCGACGAGCCCAAGGAGTGCCCGACGTACCAGCGGTCGGGCGTCCGCACCCTCCTCTGATCCATCCAGCGGCCCGGTCCGGTGAGCCCCCGGACCGGGCCGCCCAAGGAGTCGACAGTGCCTCCCCGTCCTCCCATAGCCGCTCCCGCAACAGTTGAGGTGACACCGGCCAGCCTCCAGATCGTCGTGTGCAACCTCCCTCCGGGGATGGCACTCAAGGTCCATCACCCTGCCCCCATCGGCATGACTCGCTACTACGAGGCTGCGCAGCCCGCTGACCGGCTCATCGCTGCTGTCCCTGCGGACCCGGCGGCGGTCGGGTGGGGAACCCGGTACCAGCGATACGCCCGGCTCGGCGCGGTGCGCAACGGGCGGCACCACGATGACCGGCCCGTGTGGAATGCGGCTGTCCGGCTTCTCGGGCCCGGCGGCGTCGCCGTGGTGGAGCTGGAGCAGCGGTCCCGGTACGGGCGAGCAGAGTGGCGCGCCGCCCGTGTCCTGCGGCTGGACATGGGAATCACAGTTGCCACAAGCTGGCTGGCCTGCGGCGTTCTCACGACAGATACCGCTTCTTGACGAGGGCCAGGCCGCAAGCGAGGATCGGCACACCCCGGAGGAGGCCGCGCATGACGTCCCAGTCCCAGCCGACCCCGCTCGTCCGCGCTGCCCAAGACACCGACGCTGGCGCAATCGCGGCGGTGCTCGCCCGAGCGTTCGACGACGACCCAGTATGGAGCTGGATCCTGCCGGATGAGGGGTCCCGCGTCCGCCGGCTGACCGGCGTGTTCAGCATCCTGCTGCGCGGCGTGCACCTGCGGCACGAGGGCACCGAGGCCGCCGGGCGTCAAGGACAGGTGGAGGCGGCCGCGCTATGGGATCCGCCTGGACGTTGGCGCGTCCCTCTGCGCGCGCAGGCTTCCCACGCATTGCCGCTGATCCGTTCTCTCGGCATACGGTTGCCGGCCGCGCTACGCGCCCTCGGCGAAATCGAGAAGCACCACCCGCCGGAACCGCACTGGTACCTGGCGGTCCTCGGCACCGACCCGCCCGCGCAGGGCAACGGGCTCGGCGGGGCACTGCTGCGCTCGCGCCTCGAGCGGTGCGACGCCGCGGGGATCCCCGCCTACTTGGAATCGTCCAACCCCGCCAACATCCCGTTCTACACAGGTTTCGGCTTCAAGGTGACCAGGGACTTGACGATGCCGGGTTCCTGTCCGCCGGTTCAGCTCATGTGGCGGGATCCGCGATAGCTCGCCCGAGGGGTTCCACGCGCCCCCTTGTCGGGGCCGGCGACTCTGGCGGCCGCCCGTGCGAGCATGTGCCGAACACCCTAAACAGCGCAGGAGCCGCACGACCATGGGAAGCCAGATCATCCGTCAGCCGGACGGCAGGTTCGCGGTGTTCTGCAGGAACACCAACACCATCACGGTGTATGACGCGAGCGAGAACGAGGTCGTCGAGTACTTCGCTGAGGCCGCCGCCGAGGCTGCGCGCGAGGACGTACGACGCAAGCTCAAGCACATCGCGGCCGGCGAACCAGGCCGCGCCTACTTCCAGCACACCCTGACCTGGGACGAAGCGCTTGCCAGCGACCGCGAGCACGGCGGCGAGGTGGCGGAGCGCTTCAGCGGGGACTAGGCCTGCTCAGGATCGTCCACGCGCGGGGGCCGCGGCGGCAGCTCATCGGTCTCGTGCGCGCAGTACCGCAGCCAGGCTTCGTAGTGGCTGTTCATGTTCCAGCCAGGGCCGAGTCGCTGCACGCCCCGGGCCACCCGCTCGAATAGCTGCCGGTCGGGTCGCAGCGAAGGCCGCCACTTCTTGAGGTGGCGGTCTGCCCTGTTCCGCCGGTGCTTTTCTGCCATGTCACCGGGGATCGTCTCATGGTCGATTGCGGGCCGTAAACGACCGGCGTACCCTGCTAATAGTGGTGGGCCGTCCACCACTCTGGCAGCCGGAGCTTCGAGCCCCGGAAAACGACGAGGCCCTCACCGCATCAGGCCTAGGAAACCTGCGGTGAGGGCCTCGACCGGCACCCGCAAGCGGAGGCCGGCCAGGCCAAGCCTTCCGACGAAAGGCGTGACCCATGGGTGAGAGTACCCGCCGCTTTGGGGCCCGCGTGCCTTCAGCGCAGCCCGCCCCCGACCCGACTCCGCTCCGCCCCCGGCAGGAGTCGGGATTCCTGGTGCTGATATTCGGAGCGATGGCCGTCGTCGCCGTCGCCGGAATCGCCACCTACGGCTCTCCTTACGTGATCGCCGCGGCTCTGGCCGCCTCCGTGTCCTGCGCGGAGACGTGGTCGATGCTCAGCAGGCGCAGCCCGACTCTCTGACGCCCCGCCTTCCCTCCTCTCGGCCGCGCACATGGGCCGCCTCCTCACATGCCCGGAGGTCGGCCGACTGCGGTCCGCTCACCCCCGGCCAATGACCCGACAGGGATTCCCCATGACGACCTCGGCAGCCGCCGACCTGCCCGCCTCAGCTTGGCCCGCCCCGGCCCGACCCGACCCGACCGAAGCAGTCCAGGGGCCTCACCCCGACGCGATTTCACCGTCCCCACTCGACTCTCCCGCGGAGCCGGCCCCGGCCCGCCCCGCCCCGCCCGGTGCCCGACCCGCCCCGGACGCGGAACGGGGCGCGTTCCGGCGGGCACTCCGCCGCACCCGACCCGTCCCGTACAGTCCCCGCCCCGACCAGGAAGCGGAATGGGGGAAGCCGGGGCGGCCACGCTCACGCCAGCCCCGGCCCGACCCGGCCGACCGACGGGACTGGGTGGTCGACCTGGGGATCGCAGTCGGCGGCGTGGCCGCGATCGTTGCGTCGTTCACCACGCTGCGACACCTGGGCACCTACACCGGCTGGGGCCGGCTCGACTGGCTCCTTCCGACCACGCTGGACACTTTCGTGATCACCACGACGCGCGTATGGCAGTCCCAGCGGACCAAGTCGGCGAAGGTCCGCCGGTTCGCAGCCGGCAACGCGATCGGCGCGATCGCGCTTTCGCTCGCAGGCAACGCCGTCTACCACGCGATCCACGCGGGGGCCTGGGTGCCTGGCCGGTACCTTTGGCTGCTGGTCGTGCTGGTTTCCAGCATCCCCCCGATCGCGATCGGGCTGATCTCGCACCTGGCCGTGTTGCGCGGTCGAGACGGCGAGTTCGCTGCGGCAGAAGCGGCGAAGAATGCGCCCAGCCCCGCCCCGACTCCGTCTCACCTCGACCTCGGCGCAACGCCCCGCCCGCCTTCGACAGAGCCCGCCCCGACCGCATCCTCTGAACCCGACCCGACGCTCCCCGACCCGACCACGTCCGACCCGAACGAGGGTCGCCCCGCCCATTCCCGACCCGACTCGGGCAAGCCCGACTCGCCGGACACCGGCTCGCCCGACCCCGACCCCGACTCGTCCGAGACCGACTCGTCCAAGACCGACTCGAAGGACGGCGGGAAGAGGCGCCCCGCTCCTGCACCGACCGGGATGGGTGAGGACGACCCGCTCCTCTCCAAGGCCATCGCCTACGCTGCCGACCACTTCAGTCGGACGGGCCGCAAGATCGGGGCCGAGCCGCTCGCCACGCACTTCGGGATCGGGACCAAGCGATCTCGGCTACTCCGTGACGCGGTGCACGGCATCCGTGAGGTCGAGCCGGGGACGGACTCGTGACGGCCCGGCGGTTGCTGCTGACCCTCAAACGTCGCGGTGAGCAAGTCGGGGCTCCGGTGACGGTCGAGGCCGACCCAGACGATTCCGACTGGATTCGTGACCATCTGGTCACATTCGTGGAGCGCGAAGGGTTCGATGCCGCCCGAATCGGCGAGTTCACCCTGATGATCGAGGACGCCCCCCGGGGCCTGCCGATCGTCTACGCCACGACCGGGAGGACCCGCTGATGGGCCGCCTTCGCAGAAGAGACCTGGTCCCCTACCGCCGCGACGACATGTACATGGCCCGGATCAGAGAGGCCACGACGTGGCGAAGCCGGCTCAGTCACGCCGTCGACTACCTCAAGGCTGCGCTCGACGCTCACCCCGACCAGGCAGACAAGGCCGCCGAAGAGGCCGCGTACACCCTCGCCGACCTCGCACGAACCATCAGCTTCGGAAACCGCGAATGACCACCCACAGTGACGCCTGGCAGCGCAGGCACGAAGAGCAAGAGCAAGAGGCAATGCCGTTCGTCCCCATCCTCGGGGAGCCCAACGCGCAGGCGCGACGCGCGTGCGTGCGCGCGCGAGAGGACGCTACCACGACCGCCACCACTCAGCGTGACGGTGTACTGGGCGCGCCCACACCCCGCTGGGTGTCCTGCGCTGCCCGGACACTCGGCAAGCAGCCGCCGATAGCGTCCCCGCCGCCGACTGTGCAGGCCATGTCCGACCGCGTTGACGAACGCGTCGACGCGCACGAGGCGCCACTGCCGCGGCTGGCGGTCTGGCTCGGCTGGTATCTGGCATGCGCTATCTGCTGCGCCGCGCTCGCGCCCGCCTACCTGGCGCACCTGCCGTACGGAGGCGGGCCCCTCGGCTCGCTCGGCGAGCTCGCCGCCCGCGTCCACCAGGCGGCCCGGCGACAGCCGACCGGGGCCGCGGCTGCCGCCTACTACGCCGCCGGCGCTGTCTGCGTCGTCGTCTGCGCCGCCGCCTACGCCGTGGTGTACGCGGTCCAGTACCCCGCCCTCCTGGTGCTGCTGGCGTTCTGCGGCAGCGTCGCCTGGCTCACCACCCTCTGACCTCGAAGGAACAGATCGTCATGAATGGACTCGTCGCCGCTGGAACGACGGCCGGGGCCGCGACCACCGGCGCGATGGCCTTCTCAATCCGTTGGGCGCTGGCGCAGAAGCGAATCCTGCCGACCGTCCGACTGGTCATGATGCTCACCGTCGGCATATGCGCCTCGGTCGCGTTCGGCACCTGGGTCGTCCAGGGGTTCGCGCTTCTCCGCGAATTCGGCGGCGACAGCCTCACTGAGGGCACGGCCGGCCTGATCGTCGCGATCCCTGCCGTGGCCGTGCTGATCAGCGGGATCTTCACGCTGCACAGCCTCCACCCCAAGAACAAGCCGCAGGTTCGTGACGAGTGGGCCGCGTTCATCCTGCCGCTGGCGTTCGTCGTCGGTATCGGCGGTGCGCTCGGCGCGGTAGGCAACAGCCTCATCGACGGCGGCAGCGACATGGCCGTGAACATCGCCGTCCGGATGGTCGGCGGGACGTCCCGCTGATGGACCGGACTGCGGCGGCCGTGCTCGCGGTCGCGTTCACGGCCTGGCTGGGATGGACCAGCTACGTCCACTCCGAGGAGTGGGTCAAGACCGCCCGGCGGTGGCGCGCGGGGATGACCAGCGATGGGTACGCCAAATGGGCCCGCGATCACGACGGCGAGTTCGCCGAGGTGGTGCTTTCCGCTGCGGCGACCGTCGCCCGGCTGGCGAACCGCGCCGCGGGGACGTTCAGCTCCTTCGCCGGCCGTCGCACCACCCGGCCCGACCCCGCGGTGGATGACACGGCAGACGCCCCCACCATCGACGCCGATGAGCAGGACCACGACGCGCAGGACGTCGACGAACAGCACGACGGCCCGGAGGACATCCCGGCCGCCCCCAACTCAAGCACCGGCACCAGACCCGACCCGGCGGCCGAGCCGCCCCGCACCGACCCGCCTCCAGAAACGTCACCCCGCCCCGCCCAGGCCCCCGCCCCCGTTCCCCTTGGAGAACCGATGGCTAACACCGAACGACCGAAGAATGGCGAGATCATCGGTCTCCGCGCAGTCCTCGCGGGCTGGGCCCGCCTCATCGCATCCGGTGAGAACGACCGCGCCCAAGCCGACCAGGTCGCCTCGTCAGCGCGCAAGCTCACCGACTCCTCCGAAGCGCTCTGCGACCAGATCAACTCGACGCTGACGGTGCTGGGCCAGCTGGAGGCCGCGTGCTACCGGCACAGCCTGGAGCCTGCCGCGCTGACCCGTGTTCACGAGGCCATGGAAGCGGCCGGCGCAGCGCTCACCGCCCAGCGCCGCGCCCACAACGCCGTGGGTGCCGCCTCAAGCAGCATGCGCACCGCAGCATCCGCGCACGCAGCGGCGGTCGCGGCCTTCCGGGCGGCGCTGGATCACCTCAACCGCACCCACCGGCTCAAGGCCGAGGTCGAGGCCTCGACTGGTGCTCGCTCCGACCGCGACTTCGGCACCAGCTGACCTCGCCCACCAGGAAGGAGACCGTACTCATGGGCAAGCGGACCAGCCGGGCGATCACGGAGATGCAGGAAGAGATGGAGTTGCTGCGCGCCCAGATCGCCGCGCATGCCCAGAGCACACCGCCCGCGCCCCACTCCGGCCACGACACCCGCGGCCTCGATGGCCAGCGACCGACCCAGTTCAAGCCGCGCACGTTCCGGCATCGCAAGCACCTCGCGCCGCTGGCCCTGATGGGTGGTCTGCATGCCGCCGCAGCGGTCGCTCACGCCACCGCGACCGGGCCCGCGCTCGTCGCCGGCGTCGCCGCGAGCGCCGGCCTGACCTGGTGGGGACTGCGCGGGCGTCACCGTCTCGACCGCGCCCCTGAGCGGCTGTATGGCGCGGCCGTGTGGGCTGCCGCGATCACATGGACCACAGCCGCGACCGACACCGAAGTGACCGCGGTGGACAGCGCTCTGTGGACCGCCGGCGCGGCGTTGGCCGTCCCGTGGTGGGTGCACCATCGGGTACGTCCCCGCCCGGCCGATCCCGCCGAGCCGGCGGTGGGGTGGGACGAGGAGGTCCGGCAGGTCTGGGCGGCGCGTGTCGCATGCCCGCAAGGGCCGCTGCCGGCGTCGCGGCTGCTGGAGCTGGCGGAGACTCCCGGTGGCTGGCGGGGCGTCATCGAACTCCACGACGGTACTTCCGACACCGCCCAGGCCCGCGTGAAGGACATCGGCGCCCGGCTGCGGCTGCGCGCCGACCAGCTGTCGATCGAGCCGCACCCCCGCGGCCTGCACCTGGCGGTCATCCTGGTGCAGCCCGACAACCCGCTGCAGCAGGTCCGGCGCTGGGACGGCCCGACGCTGGACGTCGACACCGGCGTCTCGCAGATCGGCATCTACAGCGACCTGGCGGCCGTCCCATACCGGCACTGGCGACGCGGCCACGGCCCCGTCCACACCCTCATCGCCGGCACCACCGACGCGGGCAAGTCCGCACTGGTAAAGATGCTGCTCGCCGAGGAGCGACACTCCGGGCTCGTGGTGTCGTGGCTGATCGACCCGCAGCGCGGCCAGTCCTACTCGGGCTGGAAGAAGTCCGTGCCCAGGTTCGCCGGCACCATCCCGGAGGCGCGCAAGCTGCTGTTCGAGGCGCGAGCCCGCATGTACGCCCGCAACGAGCTGCTGTCGAGCCTTGAATGGATTGACGAGCGAAGCCGCCTGATCGAGGGCGTGGAGGAGTTCACGCCGGGCGACCCCCGGCACGGCCTACCCCTGATAGCTATCACGATCGACGAAGCGCAGGTGATCCTCGCTGATGCGATCTGCTGCGCCCTGGTCGAGGAGATCATCGCTATGTCCCGCAAATGCGGGCTGAAGTTCCGGCTGATCACGCAGGTACCGCTACAAGGGTCGCTTGGCGACTCCCAGCAGATCAAGGACGCCGTCGCTTCCGGGAACGTGGTGGTACTGCGCACGGCTAACGCGTTGTCGGGCGGGGCCGCGTTCAACGGAGCAATGCCGGTCGACCCCGTGCTGCTGCCGAAGGAGTGGCCGGACGGGACGTCCACATCCGGGCTGGGGTTCGCGTTCGCGCCAGGCGCCGACCGGCCCACAACGATGCGGACGCTGCTGCCGGTCGACGCCTACGGCTGGTCGCAGTCGGGGCACCCCGCCGTCCCCGACGACGTGGTGGGGGAGATCCCCGAGCTGGACGAGGACGGGGTGCCGGTGCCGCCCCGACTCGAAACCGATGCCCCCACCGCCGCCACGGTGACGGGGGAGGCGCAGGCCACCGCGAAGCCACGGGCCCGCGAGCGGGTCCTAGCGCTGTTCGCCGACGGGGCCACCCGCACGGCGATCGAGGTCAAGCAGTACTTCTACGGGCTGCCCGAGGACGAGCAGATCGCCGGCCGCACGGTCGTGCTCGCGTTGCAGCAGCTCACCGAGGCCGGGCTCTTGAACCACAAGGAGCGCGGCCCCTACCGGATCAGCGACGCCGGACGTGACGCGCTGACGTCCCAGATGGCCGCGGCCTAAGCGACCGAGGAGAACACAATGATCATGAACACCGTTGAGCGGCTGCCCGGCCACCGTCCCGCGCCGCGCCCGCGCCCGCCAGCGCGGCGCCCGGCCCAGCCAGCGAAGGCATGGGACGACGTGGACCGGACGCTCCTGGCGACCGTGGCGGACCACGCGCTCACGCTGGAGAAGATCGCGGCTGCGGCGGCCTGGTCGCCATGCCTGGTGAAGGACCAGCTGATCGCCTACGCCGCGCGCGGCCTGGTGACCAAGGATGGGCAGTCCGGCCGGTACGCGCTCACGCCCGCCGGCCGGAACCGGCTCGCGGCCCTGAACGCAGCCCCAGAGTGAAGCAGGAACCTGCGCGGCCAGCGAGAAGCAGCCGCCGCCGATCGCTCTCCGTAACGCTGTTCTAAGCATCCAGCCGCCTCAGAAGGTAACTCGACAGAATGCCAATTCCCATCAGTCACATGATCGTTTCGGGATGTCGGTGATGGCCGAAGCGCTCCCCCGCGCCGGCGCCGTGCCGCTAGTGCGGGGCCCCGCCGGGCTTCTCCTGGGCGCCGTCCCCGACCCATGCCCGGTCACGACCTACATCGAGTCTCTCGACTCGGCCGAGTCGCGCCGCACCATGCGCGAGCGCCTGGTCCACATCGCCGCTCTCCTGATCCCCACGGCCAAGAGCGAGGCCCCTCCCCCACCCGAGCAACTCGCATGGTGGAAGCTGCGGTTCGACCACACCCAGAAGATCCGTACCGCGCTGCGCGAGCAGACCCGCCCAGACGGCGACCCGTGGTCCCCCGCCTACGTCAATCAGCACATCGTGGCGTTGCGGTGCACACTGCGGTTTTGTCGCCGGCACGGGCTGATGAGCGCCGATGATCACGAGGCCGCCGCCGACATCGAGCCCGTCAAGGGCCATCGTGAACCCACCGGCCGCGCCGTCGGCGCCGACGAGTTCACCAAGCTCCTGCGGGCCTGCCTCGCCGACGACGACAACCCTGCCGCGGGGGTCCGCGACGCCGCGATGTTGGCGGTGATGCACGCGACCGGGATCCGTCGCTCGGAGGTCGTCGGTCTCCGCCGCTCCCACTACGACGCTGCGCTGCGAACGCTGCTGATCGTCGGGAAGGGCAACAAGGAGCGCACTGTCTACCTCCATGCCCGCGCCGCCGAATGGCTCAACGCCTGGCTCGCGCTGGTCCCGCCCGGCGCCGGCCCGTTGTTCCGGCCCGTCCACTGGTCCGGAGCCATCCAGAACCGGCCGCTGAAGCGCAGCTCGATCAACTACCGGCTGGAAGTCCGCTGCGCCCAGGCGAGGGTCGCGGTCTTCACCCCGCATGACCTGCGCCGCACGTTCATCTCCAACTTCCTGGCGATCGGCGGTGACCTCCCGCTCGCGCAGCGGCAGGCCGGTCACGCCAACGTCGCCACCACCGCCCGCTACGACCGCCGCGACGACACCGCACTCCAGGAGACCGTGGAGATGCTGCCGCTGCCGACCCCGGCGGATGTCCACGCGCTCGCGGCCTAACCCGACCGAGCCCGTCCGAACGCCCCTTCCACGACAATGGCGCTACGGCGCCCCGAAACACCTAAGGACGATCATGAGCACCGTCATCTACCTGCGTACCGCCGACGGCTCGCACAACGACCTGGAGCGCGCCGAGGAGGCGTGCCGCGCGCTCGCCGCCCGCCGCGGCTGGGACGTTGCGCGCGTCTACCGGGACGTTGCCAGCGGCATGGACAACCACCGACCCGACTACGTGCGTGTGCAGGAGGCGATCGAGGGCGGCGAGGTCACCAGGCTGATCACGGCGTCGCCGGAGATGCTGACCCGCGACCACGCCGAGCGCCGCCGACTTGCACAGCTCGCCGACGAGCACGGCGTCAAGCTGTACGGAGTGTGGGGCGACATGTCGCTGATGGGCGCCTCCCTGACCGAGGTGGACGCCGCCATGGGCGGCCGCGGAGCGGTGAAGCACGTCGACGAGCCCGGCGATGAGCGCGTGGAGGTCTGGGTGATGCTTCTGTTCGGCGACTCCGCCGAGCTGGTGTTCGGCAACCGCACGTCCGAGAACCCGCTCCGGGTGCCGGCCGCCGACATCATTCGAGACACCGGCTTGGCGAAGGAGGACCTCCCTGGCGCGCGACTCACCGCGGTGGTGACCGAGGACCCCGAGCACGGGCAGCGCGTCACCGCCTACCGGCGCCTCTGACCCGCTCCCCCATCGAGCTGCTCTTCCCACGGCCCGCCGCCCTCCGTCGTAGGTGGCGGGCCGTTCCACGTGCCGGCTCCCCTTCTCCTAGCCAACCTCTGAAAAGAGTTGCGTTACGTCATGCTTTTAGGTAGTGTTTGTGGTGTCGGAACGGCGGGGGTGACAGCCCACCGGACCGGCGGGCCCCGGAATCTGCCGGTGGCTCTTGACAACTCCAGAGAGGGCTTCCACGTGGAAGACGACTTCGCGGGCAAGGGGCGTGAGGACTTCCTCAGCTCGACCCAGATGGTGTGGGAGATGCTGCGCGCTATCTTCGCCCAGCTCCCGTTCATCATCGGGCTGCCGGACCTCCAGGTCGAGGACGCCGAAAGCGTCAGCGGCGCGTGCGCCGCGCTCCAGCGGGCGCGCGACGAGCTGATCGACGTCCAGCCGATCCCGGCGACCCTCGCGGCGCTGATCACGGAGGGGGCGCTGGAGATCCTCCAGTGCCTCCTGCTGGTCACCCACACCGAGGGGCGCGACCTTCCCGAATGGCACGCAGAACTCTGGTTCCGCAGCCTCACGCGGACCCAGGTCATGTGCGGTCGAGCGATGATCGCGCTCAACGCCATCAATGAAATGGCGAGCCGCCAGGAAGGGCCCGACCAGGAGTAACGCCAAGCCCCCCCGGCATCCAGCCGGGGGGGCTTTCCCGTGTGCGCCTCAAACTCGCCCCGTCCAAAGCCCGATCTAGCGCCGTATACAGCTGTCTAGTGTCCCGGGCGGGGACCCACGCGACCCCGGCATGCTGAACGTCGCCGGCTTGGATGCATCGCTGCTTACTCTGTTGACTGAGTTCATACGGCCCTGAAGGCCCACGAGGATGGCCGAACGGTCAGTAGCGAAATGTTGCCGGCGTTCGCGTAGCAATCCGCTGTGGCCGAATCCGGGCACGCGGTCTGGCGAACCCCTCCCCATGGATCGGGCGTCTGAGCGGTGTGGGTGAGGTAGCGCCGCACGGCGCAGCAAACGAGCCGGACCGTCCCGCCGGCGGCTCGATGGCGGAACGGGAACAGGCCGCTGGACTCTGGCCCATCAAACGAGCGTTGACCATCGCGAGCGTCACCGCAGTGGCCGGCCTTGTCGTGGCGATGACGACCGTGCTGGCGGTGCTGGACTTCCCGCACCTGCAGCACAACACAGCCCTCCCGCTCTCCCAGTTGCTGGACATCCTCAAGCTGGTTCTCGGAACCGTCGCCGGTGTCGGTGCCCTGTTCGCGCTGGTGACCGCCTATCGACGTCAGCGCCTGGCCGAGGCCGCGCACGACTACGCCCAGCGCGTGGACGCCATCCAGCAAGCACACCAGGAGCGACTGGCCCGCAACGCCGAGCACGACGCCGTCGAGCGGCGGATCACCGAGTTGTACAACGCGGCCGCCGAGCAGCTCGCCTCCGACAAAGCACCAGTCCGCCTCACCGCCCTGTACACCCTGGAACGGCTGGCCAACGACAACCCACGTCACCAGCAGACCATCGTCAACATCATCTGCGCCTACCTGCGCATGCCCTACACCCCACCCGACCGTCCCGGCCCTGAGGAAGAGCACCGAGAACGGGCCCGCCGCAACGCCGCCCGCTACCGCGCCGCCCGCGACCTGCGCCCCGCCCCGACCGAACCCCAACTTCAGGGCCCGGACCCGCACGAGGAACACCAGGTCCGTCTCACCGCCCAACGCCTCCTCTCCACCCACCTGCAGTCCGCCGCCGAACACCACTGGGCCGACATCTCCCTGGACCTGACCGGCGCCACCCTCACCGATTTTGACCTGACCGACTGCACCGTCCACCATGCCGACTTCTCTCAGGCGACCTTCTTGGGGTACGCCTTGTTCCACGAGGCGACCTTCTCCAGGGACGCCCTGTTCGGCAGGGCCAACTTCTCCGGGAACGCCTGGTTCGACAAGGTGACCTTCTCTGGGGCCGCCATGTTCGACAAGGTGACCTTCTCCGGGACCGTCAGGTTCGACGAGGCGACCTTCCCCAGGGCGGCCTTATTCGACGAGGCTGGCTTCTTCAGGCTCGCCGTGTTCGTCGCGGCGAACTTCTCTAGGGCCGCCGAGTTCAGCGAGGCGGTCTTCTCTGGGAGCGCCAGATTCGACGGGGCGACCTTCTCCAGGTCCGCCAGCTTCCAGAAGGTGGCCTTCTCGGGGCCCTCCTGGTTCGCCCGGGTAGCCTTCTCCGGGGACGCCGTGTTCGGTGGGGCGGCCTTCACCAAGGACGCCAAGTTCCCAAAGGCGGCCTTCTCGGCGAAAGCTGTGTTCGAGGGGGCGAGTTTTTTAGTTGTGGCTGATATGACGTCGGCCACCGTGGCGGAGGTCGCCGGAGGGCACGTATCACCGCCGGGCTGGCGGGTCGAGCCATCTGAAGGAAGCGCAGGCCGTTTCGTTCGCAATCCCGCCCCGGCGAGCGGCCCCTGAGGGCCCGCCGCGCGTCGGGGAAGGGTCTAGAACGATCACCTGACGAACGTCCGAAGCACAAGGTCGCTACTACCGTTCAGTTCCTGCCGGCGGGTGGACGAACCCCGTGACCTCCGGGTGCGCTCATCCGGGGCCCGGATGGCGACGGCCCGTCTCCGCGCCTAACCCGCATTGCCGCGGAGACGGTCCGTCGCGTTGCGTACTGCCTCGTCATCGGTTCTTCGGCGGCCGCCCCGTCCTGCGGGTCCACCGGCTGTCGAACGCCTTGATGGATGACACGGTGTAAACGTGCCCGCGGGTCAGCGGCGCGACGGCCAGGGGGCATCTGACGATCCGCTGTAATCCGCGCACGTGGCCTGGTGAACCCTCCCCACCGATCGGGCGTCAGAGCAGCGTGGGTGAGGTGGCGCCGAGCGGCGCGCACAGGCGTGTGAGGCGAGTGCTGGAGCCGGTACGGCATCGCTGGGGAAAGGCTCAGGGCCGACGTGAGGCCAAGCCGTTGCACGTACGGCCATTGGCGGCCGGATTCTGGATGCTGGCTGCTGCGGGGGCCGCGGCGCTGGCGATCTGGCTGACCACCGCGTGGGTGTTGGACGTCGCCGATGACGTCCCACCCGGAACCGAGCGAGCAAAAATCCGCGTGGACGCCGTCCGCACCGGCCTGGCCGCTGGCGGCGGCGCGGGCGCCGCGGTCGGGCTGATGCTGGCCTTCCGGCGGCAACGCCACGCCGAACTGGCGACCGCGCTGGAACAGTTGGACGCGACCGAGCGGCGGATCACCGAGTTGTACAACGCTGCCGCCGAGCAACTGGCCTCCGACAAGGCACCGGTCCGCCTGACCGCCCTGTACACCCTGGAACGGTTGGCCAACGACAATCCTCGGCACCAGCAGACCATCGTCAACATCATCTGCGCCTACCTGCGCATGCCCTATACTCCACCCCCAGCCTACCGCCCAGGCCCTGAGGAAGAGCACCGGGAACGGGCCCGCCGCAACGCCGCCCGCTACCGCGCCGCCCGCGACCTGCGCCCCGCCCCAACCGAACCCAAGGGTGGAGGCCCAGACCCGCACGAAGAACACCAGGTCCGCCTCGCCGCCCAACGGCTCCTCTCCACCCACCTCCAACCCACCGCCGAACACCACTGGGCTGAAATCTCCTTGGACCTGACCGGCGCCACCCTCACCAGCTTCGCCCTCACCGGCTGCACCGTCTACTACGCCAACTTCTCTGGCGCGACCTTTTCCGGGGACACCTGGTTCGACGGGACGACTTTCTCCGGGGACGCCGACTTTGGCTGGGCGACCTTCTCCAGGGACGCCTGGTTCTATAAGGCGACCTTCTCCAGGGGCGCCCGGTTCGTCGAAGCGACCTTCTCCAGGGACGTCCAGTTCGTTGGGACGACACTCTCCGGAGAGACCGGGTTCGGCGGGGCGAACTTCTCCGGGGACGCCCGGTTCGACAGGACGACCTTCTCTAGGGACGCCCGGTTCGGCGAAGCGACCTTTTCTGGGGACACCTGGTTCGACGGGGCAACGTTCTCCAGGGACGCCCAGTTCAGCAGGGCGACCTTCTCCGGTTACGCCGGGTTTGGCGAGGCGACCTTCTGCGGCGACGCTCAGTTCGTCAGGGCGACCTTCTCCGGGGAGGCCTGGTTCGAGGAAGCGACCTTCTCCGGGGACGCCCAGTTCGTCAGGGCGGCCTTCTCCGGTCGCGCCCAGTTCGGCAGGGCGCGGTTTGAGGCCAGGGTCGCTATGACGACGGCTACCGTGGCGGATACTGCCGGAGGGCATGTACCGCCTCTGGGCTGGCGGATCGAGCCGTCTCAGGGGGGCGAAGGCCGTTTCGTTCGCGACCCCGATCCGGCGAGCGGTCCCTGAGCGCCTACCACGCGTCTAGGACGCTTCGAGAATGATCGCTAGACCAACGCCCGCAGCAAGTTGCTACTGACCGTTCTGATCTGGGCGTGTGGCCTCGGATAGCGACGGCCCGCCTCCGCGCCTAACCCTCCATCGCCGCCAAGACGGGCCGTTGCGTTTCGTCCTGCCCTGTCACCGGCCCTTCCGTGGCCGTCCCGTCGTGCGGGTCCACCGGCTGTCGAACGCCTTGATGGATGACACGGTGTAGACGTGCCCGCGGGTCAGCGGCGCGACGGGCCGGGGGAAGTTGAGGCTTGGGGTCGCAGCGAGTGCCACGACGCGTTGCCGCGTGACGCCCAGCAGCTTGCCGGCGCCGGTGTCGTCAACCAGTTCCAGCGGTTCCGGGTGTGCCGCCAGGCGCGCTGCCTCGTCCGCGCGGAGCACCTCGGCTCCGATGACCGTGGCCGTGCCGGGCCAGGCCGAGACCGCGTCGGTGACCGCCTCTACTGCGGCGTTGACGGCGGAGGCCAGGTCAGGGGCTTGGACCGTGACGTTGACCTTGGCGCGGTAATGCTGCGGATCGTGCTGGTCCAGGGTCATGCCCTCGGGCAGGGGTGGCGGAGGATCGGTCTGCGCGGCCGGCCCGGTGATGTTGAGCCTCACGGTTGCGGCCCATGTGTCCATCGGGTCTCTCCTGTCGGTGTTCTTGCTGGTGAGAACACCATAGCTCAAAGTATTGCGTTACGTCATGCTTTTCGGTAGTGTTTGTGGTGTCGGAACGGCGGGGGTGACAGCCCACCGGACCGGCGGGCCCCGGAATCTGCCGGTGGCTCTTGACAACTCCAGAGAGAAGGTACGACGTGGCAGACGAGCACGCCGAAGCCAAGCGGTGGGACGAGCTGACCGATGAGATTGTCGTCGTGTACGGCGTCATCCGGTACGTCCTGTCCTGCCTGCCGGTCCCGATCCAGCTGGCGCACTACAGCTTGGACTGGGAGCCCAGGGAGAAGGTCGCCGCTCTCGTGGCGCTCAACCGCGCACGCCTGGAGCTGATCCGCCCCCAGCCGATCGAAGATCGGCACAAGGATCTCCTTCAGCAGGCGATCACTGACTGGCTCCTGGCCTTCGACCTGGCCGGACTCTTCCCGCTTGTCGGGGATCCGATCGGTTGGCGGCTGGACGCGCTGGAGCAACTGATCCAGCGAGCGCAGTTCACTGCCGGGAAGGTCGCACTCGACCTGGGCATCGGCGACGAGTAGTGCTCGGGTGCCCCCCGGCAACCAGCCGGGGGGCACCCCCCGTCTCTCACGTCCCCCGTCTCTGGACCGACCAGAAGAAGGGGAACCCCTTGATGAGCCTCGACCTCGACCTCGACATGGACGAGCGAACGTTCGACCCCGAGCAAGTCCTGTTCGGGCAGGACATCCCGGAGTGCAGCGAGGCGTTCGCGGCGGCGAAGGTGGACGTGTGGTGCGCCTGGACCGGCCTCACGACCGCCGCTCGCCGGCTGCGGCTGAGGACAGGACTACCGAACAACGCGCCGATCCAGCTGGCACTGGACCGCGTGAACAGTCCTCTTGCTGAGCAGGCGGCGGAGGAGTTCGTGTTGGCCGTCCACCGGTTCGAGGGTGCGCGCATCGCCCTCGGCAAGGCCCGCAAGGAGTGAGCAGAGCTAAAGCCCCCGGTATCCCACCCGGGGGCTTTCGCACGCCTACGGAAAGCGGAGGAGCCGGCGAGGGGGTCCCTCCACGTAGGCGGAGGGGTGACAGTCCTCACCGGCTCTGACAACTCCGAAGAGCACCCCCATCGTACAGCGTGCGGCGTCGCCCCGTGGGTTCAGGACCAGGCCACCGGCAGCCTCTCGGGCCGACGGATCGGCGTTGCATGGTTCCAGGCCACCTCGCCGACGAGGCGCAACGCCGGGGTACGTCGGGTCAACTCCTCCAGGACGACCGTCAGCTCCAGGCGTGCCAGGTGAGCCCCGAGGCAGAAGTGAGCCCCTGTCCCGAACGCCAGGTGGGGATTCGAGGGGCGGGTCGGGTCGATCCGGTCGGGGTCGGGGAACACCGCGGGGTCACGGTTGGCGTGGTCGTGGGCGACGATCAGAAGGTCACCGGCCTTGATGGGGACACCGGCGAGTTCGGTGTCGCGTACGGCGCGGCGCGGCTGCCCGGCGTCGAACCATGAGTTCGGGATCAGGCGGAGCATCTCCTCGACGGTGCCGGGGATGAGGTCCGGGCGGGCGCATATCCGGCCGTACAGCGAACTGCCCTCGTCTCCTGGGAGGGTGAGCAGGGCGTAGACGGTGGCGGCGATGGCGGCCGCGGTGGTCTCCCACCCCGCCACGACGAGGCTGGCGACGAGTAGCGCGGCCTCCATCGGCTGGATTTCGAGACGTTCGGCGTTGGCCACCGCGGTCGACAAGACGTCGTCGGTCGGGTTGTTGCGGCGTTCAGCCATGAGCCGCGCCGCGTACCCGGTCATCTCCGTCATGGCCGCCTGGTTCTCTTCGGCCCGGTTCGGGCCGGTGGACAGGAGCATGTCGCCCCAGACGTGGAACTGCTCGCGCCCCTCCTCTGGGGCGCCGAGGATCTCGGTGATGGCGTCGAGCGAGACTCGCCACGCCAAGTGTTCGATGAGATCGGCCGGCTCGCCTAAGGCCAACATCGCGTCGAGGTGCCGAGTAACGAGCGCCTCGACTGACGGTCTGAACAGTTCCACCCGAGGTTTGGTGAACTCGCGATTGACGAGGCTGCGCAGGGCCCGGTGATGGTCGCCGTCCTGCGTGAGGATGAGCGGTGCGAGCCGCAGGAACGGCCGTACACCGTCGGCGGCGCCCCGGGCGAAGGTGGTGTCGTCGCGATACACCTCGGTGGCTGCAGCGTGGTCGCTGACCCACCAGGCCCAAGAGTCGGCCTGGCCGTCGGGGAGGTCGACCTTCATGACGGCCCGCACCTCGTGCCCGTCTGGGGGCAGTGTCGGGGCGAGCGGGTCTGCGGGGACGAAGGGGAAGGGGCAGCCCACACGGGCTGGTTTCACGGCCACGCCGGTCCTCTCGGTTGGGCGGGCCCCCTGCTGCGGTACAAAGAATCGAGGGTCGGACCTGGCCTGTCAACCCGGCGGCCCTGGAGCCGCCGGCGGTCACTCCTTCACGGCAATCAGAGCGAAATGGCGCCATGCGGTCGCGTCCTCGCCAAGCGTCGGGCTTGCGCAGAAGCGGTACACATCAGCGACGCCAGGCGCGAGGATCCTCATCCCATCTGGGACGAGCGCGGCGACCTCGTCCCGTGTGCGCCGCGCGAGCTGCTCGGAGGCTGGCGCGTGATCGTAGATGGCATCGAGCTGCAGGCGAGCCAAGGGCGGCATCTCATCGCTTACACACACCAACGCCAACAACGAGCCTCGTGCTGCGCCGTTGAACAGAAGTGTGTAGTGGTCGCGGACACCAGGGCCGGGACTGACGTTAATGTCGGTCCGATCGATGACCGCTACGGGCTCGCGCTCTTCGAGTGGCTTGTGGAGACCCAGCAGGTCCTCGATGAGGGGCTGCTCTAGCAGTGCGGCGGGATCACGGATTGTGCCGGCGATGGCCTCTGCGGTTTGGACGCCTTCGAGGGCTGTCTGAAGGTGCCGGACAAACGCGGCGTCGTGGTGCGCGTACACAGTGCGCGCTGCGGTCGGCCTTGTGAGCTTGGCCGCCTTGTGGACCATCAGGGGAAGCGGCGGCGATAGTTCCAGGAATCGGCCGATGCCACGCTGGGACGCTGCGCGGACGACGTGCTCAGCGAATTCGTGGGACTGCTGCTCCATACGGATGACGTCGGGCATGACCGCGGACGTGACCAGAAGGCTGGCCCGATCCACGAAGCGACTGTATGCGTCCGGGCTGTGCGGGTCCTGGACGATGAGCGCGCCGGCCAACCGGTTGGTCGACACTTGTGCGGTTCCTCCGGATCGGTCCACCGCCTGGTCCGCAGCGGGAAGTGGCGTGGGGGTGAAGTCAAGGAGCCGCAGGTCGTTGGCGATGATCAAGGAGCGAAGCTCCTGCAGACCGGGTGTAGGTGCTCGACCATCCTCGGCGCGGCGCGCCGCAAGGTCGTCGTACAGAGCGAGGGCCTGGCTGGGTTGCTGATCGCGGTAGAGCGCAGTCATAAGCAGCCCGCGCAGGTGCTCACGGTCGTCGTACCGCTGAACTAGCCGCGGAAGCATTGCGATGACAGCGGCGTTCTGCCCCAGGTTCAGCTTGATCTCCGCTACCTGCGCGGCCGCGCGAAGGTAGTCGTTCACGATGTCCTGCCGTATGGCGACCATGGCCGGCGTGTCGGTGAGGTCCTCCAAGGAGTCCAGGTCGCACATCTCCAGCGCACGGATCCCCAGATCAGCGACCGTGTGCGGATCATTGGTGTACCGGGCGGAGCACTCGTGGAGCAGCCGCCCCCACACCCACAGGTCGACCGGCTCGCCCTGCTGGACGTTGAACTGGTAGCCCTCCGGATGGTCGCTCCGAGTGATCCGCTGGGCGCCGACCTTCTCCCGGAGCTTTGAGATGGCCGTGTGCAGCGTGTGCTTCTTTCCCATCCCGGCGTCCCACACCATCGCCAGGAGCTGGCGGTAAGGAACCAGACCACCCCCACCGGCCAGGAGCGCGAAGACGAGATCACGCTGCCGTGACGAGAGTGGGATAGGCGTGCCAGCGGATGTCACGCGGACGCCCTTTAGAAGGCTGACCTCAAGGTCTCCCCCTGCGTGCCTCATACATCACACCCTTCTGCGAAACGGAGGGGAAACACATTAGCGCTGTCGCCCACACCCGGGAGCGACTAGGTGTCCAATTCGCTGTTGGGGATCCTGTTCGGGTCTGTCACTAGGCTTGTCGTGGCCGGATCCGGCCACACAGAGGATGGTCGTCTTCTCTCTTACCTGCGCCGTTCTCGACGCGCTGCCATCACCGAGCCCCCGGGGAGCGACGCGGGAGGGGGTTGGGAGCGAGCCGGGAGAGAGCGGGGAGCGAGTGCGTGTAGGTTTTGCATCCGTGCGAGTCCTGGGCCGCAAGGCGGGCTGAGCGATAACGAACGAAATTCGGGCTCCTCTGCTGCCACCCGCCAAGTCTGAGGACTTTTAGTCAGATCTCGTGGAGAGGAGGAACCAGGGGGAAGAACCAAACTTACTTTCGATGCTTCGGCATTGCGCCGACAGGATCCGCTGGCATGCCGTACCCCCGGATATCGCGGATCCTGCCGGCATAGAGAAAGCCACGTTTCTCGATGGATCTTTCAGCACGCCGCCTTGTAGTCTGTAGTTGCGTAAGCAACTATGGAGCGCGTCATGTTCGATCACCCCGCCCGCCGCCTGACGGATCCACCCGACGAGTGCTCGAAGTGCGGACTGCCCATCGAAGGGGCAGACGAGAACCTCCGGCATGTCGGCGAGCCTCTCCGTCCCCGCATCCGGCCAGCCCGGGCGGACGTGCCGGCCTTCAACCGTGCAGCTCTCGTGGCGGCACAAGCACTCGACGGGCTCACGTGGGCGCCCGGTCTGGATAACCGCGACCGCGGGCAGGCGATCGCCGAGGCGCTCTACAGCGCCGGTCTCCTGGCGGCCAAGCCGCGCAGCGTCCAGCCGAGGCGCACACCTGCGGCGTGAGCTGTAGTACAGCGTTAATTCGCCCGTAGCAGTGGGAATCGCCTTACCCTGGCCTCACCAGCGAGATGAGGAGCGTCCCCATGGCTGACCAGGGCACCACGATCGGCGACAACATCAAGGCCCTGCGCAACATGCGCAAGATGAGCCGCCCTCGGCTCGCTGAAACGATCAGCATCTCGGAGAGCTACCTCAAGAAGATCGAGAACGGGGAACGGTCGGTCACCTCGACGATTGCCATGAGGATCGCTCAAACCCTCAAGGTCGGGGTGGACCGCATCTATGGCCAGCCGTACTACAACGGGGCCGAGACCGAAGAGGGGGTGCAGGCGGTCATCCCCGATCTGCGCCGGGTGCTGTGGACCTACGACTCTCCTGAAGACCTCAGCCGCCCACCGCGGCCCTTCGATGTCCTGGTCTCGGAGATGGAGACGATCTCTCAGCTGCGTCAGGACGGCAAGTACGTACAACTCGCTCCGCTGCTGCCCGCACTGATCACCGAACTCACGCACGTTGCTTTGGCGGCGCCCGCCGGCGAAGTCCAGGAGCAGGCGTACTGGTACCTGGCGCGCGGCTATCGTGCGGCCAACTCCCTCACCCACAAACTCGGCCACCCCGACCTGTCCATGACAGCGATCGAACGGGTTCGGTGGGCTGCCGCCCGATCGGGTGACCCCTACATGGACGTCGTCGCCGGCTACCTCCTCCTCGGCGCGCTGATGCGCCAGGGCCTCTGGACGGCGGCAAACAAGCTGATGGTCGACCTCGAAGGTCAGGTCCGTTCGATCGCTGCCGGCCGGTTCAACGACGAGAGCCGGGCCATGCTCGGCTCCATCGTGCTGAAGCGCCTTGCCGCAGACGCCAAGCAGGGCAAGGTCGAGAACGTCATCAGAGCGATCGAGGAGGCCGAGGAGATCGCCGCCGCCTCAAAGAGCAGGGATGTACTCGCCTACGAGACGACGTTCGGGCCGTCCAACATCCGCATCCACGAAGTCCATGCGATGCTCAACGTCGGTGACGCGAAGACCGCGCTCCGCGCTGCGGAGGGCTTCACCCCGCCCACAGACCTTCCCGGCGAACGTCGGTCCCATCACTACATCGACCTCGCTGCAGCGCAGTTGGCCGTCGGCGACCGCGACGCGTCACTGAACAGCCTCCTCGAAGCGCGCCGAATCGCGCCAGCTCACACCCGGTTCCACCCCACCGTACGAGCCACCGCCGCCACGCTGGTGCGCCTTGACCGCGCGCAGCGGGAGACCGTAACTGGATTCGCCCGATGGGCCTCAGTTAGCTGATCAAATCTCGTCCGTCAAGGGGCCGATCGACCACAAGCTGTGGCCGTTCGGCCCCTTGTTGTGAGGGACATTGTTTCCACTCGACCCCGAGTGGAGGCTCTGGTGTCCACGCAGACCGCTTCATGTGCCGGTCTCTGGCTGGCCAACAGCGACGACGATCGCGACCACGCGCTGCGCTGGTGGACGAACACCGGCACCGCCGTCATGCCCGCGGGCCGCGCCTGGGATGCGGTGGGCCTCCCCGAAGGGCTGGGGCGGAAGGCGGCCAGTTCCCTGCCGAACGCGCCGGCTATCCACTACCCAGAGCACGAGCACGTTGTGATCCTCGTTCCGCCAGGAACTGCCACGAACTGGAACGCTGACGAAGCCGGCTACGCATGCCTCGGCGACGGCTTCCACGTCAACGTCCCTGACCCGAGCCGGACCAGGACCAGTTCTCCCGGACCGTACTGGCTGAGACCCCCTGGACCCCGCGCATCCTTCGCGGATCCCACCGTGCTCATCCGCCTCATCGCTACCGCCCTAGGAGCAGCGCGATTCGTCGCGCCACATGCCAGCGCCGCAACCGCCCATACCCCCGGTAGCGGCGCTGGGCGAGCCGGTGGACCGGAGGCGGGCGGGTCGCCGTAGCGTCCGCCTCCTGGCTCGCTCAACCCGGGTGCGGGATCGGGAAGGGGAAGTAAACCTGGCCCTGGGGCACCCCCCCCCCCAAAATTCGCGAAAAAAAATTTTCGAACGCGCCCCATGAACCCCCCCCC
>NZ_JBEPCJ010000102.1:0-38139 GCF_040299565.1 Spirillospora sp. NPDC000708 | reverse complement strand
CGCGATGGACTTCGTCCACCCTTGACTTTGGAGCCTCTGCGGCCCCTGGGCAGGTGTTGGGGGCAGGCTCCGCCTGCCCCGCCCCGGGTCGCGCCACCCCACCACCCCCTTCCGTCAGGTACCAAGGGGGCAGCAAGGAGGCGAGGGCAGGGCACCAGCAGTTCCCCAATACCATCACCAGATCCCTCGGCGGCAAGGCCCAGAACTTCCTTCGTGGGAGGCATCGACCGCTCACAACACGCCATGGCTGTTACAGCATTGCCGATCACTCTGGCCGTGGGGCTGTGGGAACGCGCGATGCGGCTGCCATACGGCGTTAACCACTGCGGCGGTATCACTCAAGTCGTCCCGATATCGCGCTGTCAGGGTGCATGCGGCATGCAGGCCCGACTGGCTCGCCTGTCATCGGAATGGATGTGGCGGACACCGGCGCAGGGCGTGGCGCGCGCTGATGTTGCTAGCGACGGGGCGGTGATGCGGCTCAGCCCAGGGGGCGCCGGGTTGGCCGATGCTGCAGGGCGGCGTCGTGAACGGGTGGCCCGGGGCCTCCGCTAAGCGCCATCTGGAGAGGACAGGCGCAGCCGGTGCGGAAAGGTCGCCTGTGGTGCGGGCACGCCGAGGCCACCCGTCATCGGTGTGGATGCGGGCGGACCGGCGCAGGGCGTAGCCGGGTGTGGTGTTGCCGAGGGTGGGTGGTGACGCGGTCCAGTCCGGGGGCGGTGTGGGCGGGTCGGTCCGGTGAGCGGTGTAGTGGCCGGTTGGGGCGGTCTCTGAAGGGCTGTCTGATGGTGGGGATATGTGCAGCCGGTGTGAGGCGGTCGGCTGTGGTGTGGGCATGCCGGGGGCCGCCGTCATCGGTGTGGATGCGGGCGGACCGGCGCAGGGCATGACCGAGCCCGGTGTTACTGGGGTGGTGCGGCTATGCGGCCCAGTCGAGCGCGGGGCTGTCAGGTGGGCCGATGCTGCCTGGTGGTCCTGCCCCGGTTGCTGATCCTGTGGCGTCGGCTGGTGGGAGTAGCCGGTAGACGTATCGCCCGTCCTGATCCTTGGTGATCTGGATCTGGTCGGGGTTGGTGTGTTTGAAGCGGTTGTGCCATCCGCAGGTGAGGGCGAGTTGATCGATGTCGGTGGGCGATCGCCCAAGCGCCCATCCGTGGACGTGGTCGACCTCGCACAGCGTCCCGGGCACTTCGCAGCCTCGTACCGCGCACGAGGGGTAGAGCGTCTCCAGCACCTGCCGCTGCGCTGCGGAGGCGAATCGTTCCCGGTAGCCCAGGTAGAGCGGGGTGTTTCCGCGTCCGAGCAGGAGGGGTGAGACTCCGGCGGCCAGTGCGATGCGGCGGGCCTGGGCGGCGGGAATCGGGGTCCCGTCGGTCAGGCGGGCCGGGGCGTTGCCTCCGGTCAGCGTCTCCAGGTCGCAGATCACGGTGACCTTGGACGCCTTGTGTCCACCCGACAGGACGCTCGACAGCGCTGCTGCGGTGCGTTCGGGGAGGTCTCGGCGGTCGTCGGGTCCGGCCGGCTTGGCCAGCGGAGCGAGCGTGCCGTCCCAGATCGCGGCGTCTTCGGGGTTCAGCCAGCCCTTGACGTACCGGCCGCCGTCCAGCGAACGCGTGGTCGTGAGCCAGGACTTGTCGTAGCCCCGCTTGGTGTCCTCGTCAGGGGCGCCTTCGATGTCGTCGCGTTCGGCGATGAGGTCGCGGATGCAGCGGCCGAACGCGGCGACCTTCCCGGCCGAGAAGCCCTGCTCGACGAACCCGAGGAGGATTGTCTCGGCCTCGGCGCAGTCGGTGTCGTCCAGGCGGGCGACCGAGTCGGCGACGGTGGCGGCGTACCCGTAGGACAGGTCCCCGGCGGCGAGGCGTTCGGCCACCTGCGGGAGACGATGACGCTGCCGCGCCAGCACCAGACGCTCTTTCACCCGGTTATCGCGCATGCCCAGCCGCGACCGCAGCCATGCCTGGGTGGAGGGATATCCCCACCGGGCCTGCTCCCCGCAGGCGTCGACTCGGCCTATGAATCCGGCGAGGACGCTTTCCTGCAAATCGCACGCGGCCACAAGAGTTTCGGTGAGTTCCAGGCACGCGGCCGCTGATTCCGGGGCTTCTCGCGATGCGAGTTCAGTGGCGATGGTTGAGAGCGCGTTCACCAGTTCTATGGTGGACGCGGCCTCAAGCTCGACCGTCACTGATTGCATACGTAAATAGTACCCTGTGTGGCCGACATTCGAGGCCGTTCAAGGCCGTTCGGGCCACATGCTTCCCGGTATTTTTCGAGCGGGAAAGGCTGCTGAACCGCGTGGCCTTTATCGATGTTCGTACCTCGCGGAAGGGGGAGTTCGTCCCTTGATACCTGACGGAAGGGGGGTGGTGGGCAAGGCCTCGGCATAGTCGCGTTATGTCCGTTTTATTCATGCTGGGTCGAGTCGGAGGGTCTCGAGGGTCCTGGTGGTGTCCTGGGTGTGGTGCTTGCAAGGAGGCTGTGATGGTGGTGTGCCCGGCCGTTTCGGAGGATCCCGATGGCGAGCAGATCGTGGCGGCAGGCGATCTGGCTGTGGCCGTCTGGGCGCTTCAGGCGCATCCTGTGAAGTGCGCAGAGTGGGCGCGCGCGAGTTCTGGCCGGCGGGGAGGAATGCATGGAGAGCGGGCCGAGCAGGACGGCGATGTTCGCGGCCGTGTCGCGTGGATTGTTTCGCCTGGAGACGGCGTCGCCGTGGGTACTGGATGATGTGCTGGCCCTGGTGCTTGTCGGCCCGGTATGGCGGGAGCTGCGAGACCGGTTCGATCCGCTGTTCCCCGGCCCGGTCCGTCGCGAGTCCCGCGCGGCTGTCTGCACCCGCAGCCGGTACGCCGAGGACCGGCTGGCTGCCGGCGCCTTCACGCAGTACGTGATTCTTGGCGCGGGGCTTGACTCGTTCGCGTGGCGGCAGCCGGATCTGCTCGGCTCGCTGACGGTGTTCGAGGTTGATCATCCTGCTTCCCAGGCCTGGAAGCTCCAGCGGGTCAGGGAGCTCGGCCTGCCGCTCAGCGACTCGCAGGTGTTCGTGCCGGTTGATTTCGAGGCCGAACCGCTTCAGGATGTTCTGGGCGCGGCCGGGTTCGACTGGGCGCAGCCGGCGATGTTCTGCTGGACGGGTGTCGCTCCCTATCTGACGGCACAGGCGATCGAGTCGACGTTGCGGACGATCGCGGCGGCTGCTCCCGGGTCTGAGGTGGTGTTCTCCTATCGGGCCGAGGACTGTGTGCTGGACGACCTGGGGACGCAATTCACCCGGATCTACACGCCGATCGCGGCTTCTGCCGGCGAGCCTCTTCAGCCCGGCTGGCCGGTCATCGAGATCGAGAGGCTGATCAGCCGGTGCGGGCTAAAGGTCGTGGACCATCCCGCACGTGCAGACCTCCAGCAGCGGTACTTCGCCGGCCGTACCGATGGCCTGCGGCCCTATAGCTTCGAGACCCTGGTGGCCGCGCGGGTCACCTGAGCGAACGCAGCCACGTCCGGCAACTTCACCCTCTTCGAGGGCCAGGCGGTGAAGGTACGGCAGAGGGGTACAGCAACCTCCAGGGCATCGGCGTTGTCGCGTCATGTCCGTTCTATTCATGCTGGGCGCAGTCCGAGGGTTTCGAGAGTCCGGGTGGCGTCCCGGGCGTGGTAGCGGCAAGCGGCGGCGATGCCGGTGTGCCCGGCCTTTTTCAAGATGCCGATGGCCAGGTTGCACAGGGTGGACATGGCCCGGGGTCCGCTGCCGGTGCGGATCTGGGAGGCGTCTTCGCCGTAGCCGACGTCGCGGACGTGGTGCAGGGCCTCGATCTGCCAGTGGCCGCGGATCCAGGCGGCGAGCTGGGCGGGGGTTGCCCGGTGGGCGTCCAGGCTGGTGATGGCGTAGACGGTGGCGGTCCGCCGCTTCCCGTCGTCCAGCGGCCGGATCTGGCGGGTCAGGCAGATGGCCTGGGCGGCGTGCGGGAAGCCGAGCCCGGCGGCGACGGCCGCGGCCTTGAGGGTGCGATGCTCCTGGCGGCCATGGTCCCGGTTGTGCTGGCGGGCGGCGACCGGGATGCGCCGCCAGGGCATTGACGTGGGCGTACAGGCCCGGCTGGTTCTTCTTGACCACCAGGATGTAATGGGCCCCCTTGCAGGTCACAAGGAACTCGGCGTGCTCGCGCTGGGTGTGTAGCGCGTCGGCACCCGGCCAGGTCCAGCGGCTCCAGCAGCGGCGCGAACCGGGTGATCTCGTTGGTCTTGCCCTCCACGCCGACCTGGCGAGCACAACACCACAGCGCTGATCGAGGGCGGCCGGCAGGTGCACCGGCCGGCCGCCCCCGCTGGCATGACGGGTGCCCCGCACCGCCTTGCCGTCCACCGCGACTGCCCGCCGAGGGCGCCGCGCGTGTCCTGCTGCCTGGCCGACGGCCCGCAGCCGCGCATCCAGCCAGGCCCGACGGCAGCATCCAGCGCACTGGCGTCTGTTGCTTCCAGAACGCGCCGGATGGTGGCCTCGCCGGGCGGCGCGAACTGCCGGGTCAGCGGATCACGGCGGACGCCCAGAGCGGCCAGGACCTGCGGCGGCGCGTCCGCGCCCCATTCGCCGACCGCGGTGATCGATGTCGCTCCGGCCAGCACCGCCGCCGCGGCCGCCATTAACAACGACGGCAGGCTGTGGCGGACGCCGCGCCGATCCCGCGGGTCCGGCACCTGTTCCAGGTACTCCGCCAGGCCTGGGCACTGGCCCGACAGTAGCGCGCGGTCACTGGATTCGACACCCACATGATCTTTGAACCGTCCCTGCACCGCGTCCCGGTGAGCGAACCAGACACCCGGTCACAAACAAGCCATTACGCCACTATGCCGAGACCCCGGGGGTGGTGGGGTGGCGCGACCCGGGGGGGGCGGATCTCCTATCGGCCTTGGAGAGCACCGCCCCGTCGCAAGAACTTCCAAAATGCTTAGAGCGGAGAAAACCAAAAACGCTACCGCGATCAGTGGCGGTCTTCGCCTGTCGGGAGGGCGGGGACGCGGCCCGGCTTCCAGCCTCGGCGGCGGCCCATCGGAATGACGGCCCCGCCGAAGGCGACGAGGACGGTGAGACCGAGCGCGCCACCGGCGATACCGAGCCCGATGTTCCGGGTGCGGTGGTCGACGGGCGCGGCGTGCGCGATGGGGACGGGGCTGCTCAGCGGGCGGGCGGCGGACGTCTGCCCGGGCTCGGCGTTCGGGTCCAGCACGGCGGACACCGCCTGCATCGGGCTGATCATTCCGTACCCGCTGCCCTGCCCGTTGCCGCCTTCGGCGGTGATCAGGATCCGGTTGATGACCTGCTGGTACGTCAGCTTCGGGAAGCGGGACCGGACGAGCGCGGCGACTCCGGCGGCGTAGGGGGCGCTGAAGCTGGTGCCCTGCAGGCCGCCCGCGTAGCCGGTGCCGACGGTCGAGATGATGTCCTGGCCCGGCGCGGACACGTCGATGCGCGTCTTGTGGTTGGAGAAGTCGGAGATCGTGCCGTTCTGGTCCACCGCGGCGACCGACAGGACGCCCGGATAGTTGGCCGGGTAGCCCGCGCTCTCCTTGCCGCGCTCGTCCTTGTCGACGTTGCCCGCCGCGGCGACGATCAGCACGTCGTGCTGCTGCGCAACCTTGACGGCCTGCTGCAGGAGCGTGGTGTCGGGGGCGCGCGCCGAGACGTTGATGACCTTGGCGCCGTGCTCGGCGGCCCACTTGATCGCCTTCGGCAGCAGGGTGTTGTCGTCGGTGCTCTCACCCGTGGTGAACTTGGCGTCGAGCAGCTTGACCTGCGGCGCGACCCCGACGAACGGGACGTTGCGGCGGCGCATGTCGGACCCGGCGATGATGCCGGAGACCTGGGTGCCGTGCCCGTAGCAGTCGGTGGGCGTGGTGCCCGTCGCGTCGAAACTGCCGACGATCTTGCCCTTGAGCTGCGGGTGGGCGGCCTCGATGCCGCTGTCGACGACGGCGACGGTCACGCCGGCGCCGCGGGTGATCGACCACGCCTGCTCGAAGTCCAGCCGCCGCTGCGCCCAGGGCTGCTGGGTGATCGCCGAGGCGGGCTGGCCGCTCGGCTTGTTGCACTGGCCGCCGGACGGGGCCTGCTGCTGCTTGCGCTCCGGCGACTTGGTCGGCGTCGGCTTCCTGGTGGCCGGCGGCTTGGTGGTCGGCGCCGCCTGCGGCCGGTCGCCGGGGGCGGCGGACGCGACCGGGGCGAACACGAGCGCCGTGGTCAGGGCCAGGCCGGTGGCGCCGGCCACGAGTCCCGCTCCGCGCATTCCCATCTCTCCTGAAACCGTGCGAACGCCATGACTCTAGACGATTCGCCGCCGTCACCCGGCCTCCCGTCCTCATCGGGACGCGCGGGTCCGCCTCCTTTCAGCGGCAAGGCTCTCCGCCCTCACGCGGCCTCCCCGCGCTTCCACGAGGCTCGCCGCTTCACTGGGACTCCTCGTCCTTGCTCGGCGGCTCCACGAGATCCTCGTCCCACGTCCAGCCGAGGGTCCGGGCGGTGGCGGCGAGGGCGTCCCGGCTGCGGCCGCTGATCTCGACGGCGTAGTCCGCCATGCCGGTGTCGTGCCGGACGATCACGTCGGGGCCGCCGAACAGGGCGGTGTCGGCGCCGAGCTCCCGCCAGTTCTGGAAGCCCATCGGCCGGTAGGCCGCCTCGATGCGCTCCCGCACCGGGGGGTCGTCGGGGAAGTCGTCGTCGCCGAGCTGGACGGACCAGCCGAAGTGGGACGGCAGCC
The DNA here is from genome assembly GCF_040299565.1 of Spirillospora sp. NPDC000708. Taxonomy (NCBI): domain Bacteria; kingdom Bacillati; phylum Actinomycetota; class Actinomycetes; order Streptosporangiales; family Thermomonosporaceae; genus Spirillospora; species Spirillospora sp. NPDC000708. The sequence continues at coordinate 31,390 of NZ_JBEPCJ010000102.1, read as the reverse complement.
GGACGGCGGCGAGCAGCACGAAGAACTCGGAGATCGACCGGGCCTGCGGGACCCACCCGTCCTCGCCGACGCTGACGAGCACGCGCGGGTCGTCGTGGCCGGCTTCGGACGCGAGGTAGGCCCACTCGTTGCAGTACTCGTACTCGGCCATGAAGCAGCAGAGCCGCAGGTCATCGCCGGGTCCGACGAACGGGTTCGGCTCCGGCAGGCCCTCCGAGACGCCGTACCCGGACGGGTCGGGCCGCAGCGTCGGCGGGTACTCGGGGTTCGTCCAGTACAGCCGGGACGAGTACGTGAAGGAGTTGAACGGCAGGTCCCACCATTCGTCCAGCGCCTTCGGGATCGGCAGCGTCCGGTCGACGCCCTCGAAGGGGTCCTCCTCCTCGCCGGTCCATTCCTCGTGGAGCGTGCGGACGTAGGCGCGGTGCTCGGTCTCCGACCACTTCGGCCACGGGTCGACTCCGGCGGGCACCGTGTAGCCCCATTCGTCCTGGAATTCGCGCAGCAGGTCCCAGCGCGGGCGCGGCGCGGCGAGCCGTTCCGCGAACCGCCCATAGTCGATGATCTCCGTCACGCTGGAAGCGTAGTCCCCGGCGCTCTCCGGAAGGCCCCGAGCCAGGTCATCCGCGACCTTAAGGACTCAACGGTCGCCGTACTAGCATTCGGCGCGTGCACTCCACCGCCCCCATCCCCCCGCCTCCGGGGGAGCTGTCCGGCGAAAGCGGGGACCGCGCCTCCGCGAGGCGCCGGCTGGTCCCCGTCGCCGTGGTGTGCGCGGTCGCCGCCGTCGCGGCGGTGACGTGGGTCGCGGGCGGTTTCGAGGAGGCGCCGAAGCAGCCCGTCGAGAGGCCGGGCAGGGCGCTGGACGTCGGCCTGTTCACGCTGACGGTCCGGGACGCGCGGCTCGGCCTGGTGAAGGGCGCGTTCGACACGGCTCCGAAGCGGTACCTGATCGTCCGGATGCGGGTCGTCAACAACGGCAAGGAGACCGAGTCGCTCGGCGACGGCGGCCTGAAGGACGGTCTGGCCGCGCGCACCAAGGCCGGCAAGTGGCTGGAGCCCGACCAGGTCGAGGGTGTCGCGGGCGGCGCGAAGACGGACTCGGTGCAGCCGGGCCTGCCCGTCGAGGCGTCCGCGATGTGGAAGGCGGGACCGGCGGACGCGCCGCGCCGGTTCACCGTCGGCCTTCGGAAGTGGGAGTACCGGACGGGGTTCACCGACGTCAGTTACAACTGGCTGCCCGACACCGAGGACGGTGCGCTCGCCGCGAAGATGACCCTCCCGGTCGCGGCCGCCGCGACCCCGGTGTCGCCCGCGCCGTCCCCGACGCTGTTCCCGACGCGGGCGGCACGTCCGACCCGGGCCGCCCGCCCGACGTCCGGCGCGGCGCGTCCGACCGTGCGGACCACCCGGCCGCAGCGGCCCCGGCCGACCGCGAGCCCCTGATGGACGGGCGCGAACTGCTGGTGCGCGGCGGTGCCGGTGTCGTCGGGACGGGCCTGCTCGTCGCGGCGATGTGGGTGCACACGATGCGGCCGAAGGTGGACGCCAAGGAGATGGACCCGCTCCGCAACGACGGGAAGATCGGGCAGACCGTCTCCAATCGCATGTTCAGCGTCCGCGTCGACGGCGTGCAGGCGGCGCGGTCGCTGGCGCCCGGTCTGAGTTTCGGGAACGAGCCGGCGATCGGCACCGACGGCGTCTACCTCGCGGTGCGGATCCGGGCGAGGAGCGAGCGCGAGCCGCTCCGCCTCGGCACCGCGGTGCTGGAGACGCCCGGCGGCTACGGCTACCGGTACGACCCGCGGTCCGGGACGACGAGCACCGTCCCGGACATGCAGCCGATGATCTGGGCGCCGGGGACGCTGCTATTCGAGCTGCCGAAGGACCGCCTGCGCGGCGCGCATCTCGTCGTCGGGACGGGCGGGCTGCTGCCCCAGCTGTCCGCCGCCGCCGACATCGACCTCGGGATCGACGCGGACCGGGCGCGGGCGCTGCTCCGCGGCGCCGTCGACCGCTTCGACCCGGAGGCGGCCTCGTGACGACCGCGGCCGGTTCCGGGTTCGACGACCCGCAGCGCACGAACCCCGACCTGCCCGCGATCCCCGCGCGGCCGCGCTCGCGGCTCCGTCCCCGCGACCGGCGCGTCATCCAGGCGCTCGCGCTGACCGCGCTGCTGCCCGCCCTCCTCGTCCTGAAATGGATGGACGAGACCGACAGCGTCGAGAAGAACCTGAAACCGCCGGAGAAGGTGACGGACGTTCCGCGCGGCGCGACCGGCACGCTGGTGGGCGCGCGGTGGAAGGTGGTCGCACGGCAGACCGCCGCGCCGCCGTCGTTCGGCACGAAGCCGAAGGACGGCACCGTCACGGAGCTGCAGGTGGTGCTGGCCGTCCGGCCGGACGACGCGGCCGCCGCGAAGGCGGTCGGCTCCTACGGGATCGTCTACACCTTCACCGACGGCGACGGCCGCAGCTGGTCGGCGACCGGCCTCGCCGCCGGGACGGCACGGCCGGGCACCGTCGGCCGCGTCACCGTCAGAGGGACGGTGCCCCGTACGGTGGCGGTGGCCCTGGCGCTGCGGGTGCAGGCGCCGAAGGCGTCGCGGAAGCAGGGGACGCCACTGCCTTCGCTGCGTTTCGCGCCGTGACCCGCGCCATCACCAGGTTGAACGCGGCGGCGAGCAGGCAGATCCGGAGGATCTCGAAGACCAGGCCCGTCCCGAAGTCCACCAGCGGCAGCCGCGGCATCCACCACGTCACCTCGTGCGGGCCGAGCAGTTCGTACACCCAGCGGCGGGACGCGTCCCGGCCCACGTCCAGCGCGGAGAACAGCAGGCAGAACACCGTGAACGGCATCATCCCGGACCGGCGGACGAGCCGCAGCCCGTACCAGGCGGGCAGCCACATCTCCCGGAACCCGCGGGTCAGCACCTCCCGGACGCTGCCCTGCCGCTCGATCCCGCCGGCCGCCGCGAGCCGCCGCGCGACCCGCCCGCGGCCGAGCACGACCCGCTCGTCGCCCGCGTCCAGGCCGAGGATCACCCCGGCGATGACCAGCCAGATCAGCGCGCCGAGCACCGCGTCCTTGAACGGCGGCCACAGGTCCAGGACGGGTCCGGCGGCGCCGTCGATCCACTGCCAGGCCCGCCGCCCGGTGATCCAGCCGGCCGCGTCGCCGCGCAGGTGGTCGATCGTGAAGATGCCGAACAGCGTGAAGTTGATCTCCAGGAAGGCCATCAGCGCGCCCGCCGAGCGGCCGAGCCGCTCCTCCAGCAGCCACTCCACCGCCGTCTTGACCACGAAGAACCCCGCGGTGATCCCGACGGCGAGCACGACGTGCTTCTCCAGCGAGATCAGCATTCCCATGCCCTTGAGCTGCCCCTGGAAGCCGCCCTCGGCGAAGCCGCGGCTCGCCGCCATGTCGGCGAACTCGCGGGCGTCGTCGGTCTGCATCCCCCACGCCAGGTAGAAGATCACGAACGGGAGCGCGGCCCGCGCCATCGCGCCGACCACCGACTCGTCGTTCCCGACGGCCCACGGCGTCAGGTCGCCGTCCGCCGCGCGGGCGTGCACGACGTCCAGGCCCTCGCGGACGCAGTGCACCATCAGCACCGCCGTCGCCAGAGTGATCACCACCAGCAGGCCGACGGTGACGAGCGGCGCGACCGTCGCGGCGGTGCCCTTCATCGCGCCGAGCCGGTACCCGCCGTACAGCGCGCCGTACCGCAGCAGCCGACCGGCGGTGAACCACAGCGTCAGCGGCAGGACGAACCGTCCCGCGAGCTTGAGCGCGGCCCACGGCAGCAGCAGCGGCGACCGACCCGACAGTGCGAACATCGCGCCGATGCTACTCCGCAGGCCACCGGCCGCCCCAGGTCACCGGCCTCCCCAGGACACCGGCCTCCCCAGGACACCGGCCGCCCCGCGGCTGCGGCGACCGTCCCAGGCGGCGGCCGGGAAACGGCGAACCCCGCCGCCCCGGACGGACCGGGACGGCGGGGTTCGGAGGTTCAGGCCGGACCTGGCCGCTGCCCGCCCGGGGTCGTCCCCCGAGCGGGCGCGCGGTGGGTCAGATGGCCACCTGGAGCGCGGCGACCTCGCCGGTCTTGGCGGTGACCGCGTTGTCGACGCTCACCCCGCCCGCGGCCAGCACCCGCACCGTCCAGTCGCCGTCGGCGGCGAAGAAGCGGAACACGCCCTCGTCACCGGTGACGACCTCGGCGGTGAACTCGCCGGTCGAGTCGAGCAGTCGCGCGTACGCGCTGGACACGGGAGCGCCGTCACGGGTGACGGTGCCCTGGATCACGGCCTCGTTGGTCAGGTCGACGGTCGCGGGAAGGTGCGCCGTCTGCTCCGGCGCTGCGCAGCCCTGGGTCATTGCTCCTCCATCTCCGTGCACACGGAAAGATTCGTTCCGCCGGCGGCGGTGGGGTGTCGTGCGGGGTGTTACTCGGGTGCTACTTGGGCTCGCCGAGCTCGATCGGCACGCCGACCAGCGAGCCGTACTCGGTCCACGAACCGTCGTAGTTCTTCACGTTCGGCAGGCCGAGGAGCTCGCGCAGCGCGAACCAGGTGTGGGACGAGCGCTCGCCGATGCGGCAGTAGGCGATCGTGTCCTTGCTCAGGTCGACGCCGGCCTCGGTGTACAGCTCGCGGAGCTCGTCGTCGGACTTGAACGTGCCGTCGTCGTTGGCCGCCTTCGACCACGGGATGCTGCGCGCGGTCGGCACGTGGCCGGCCCGCTGCGACTGCTCCTGCGGCAGGTGCGCCGGGGCGAGCAGCTTGCCGCTGAACTCGTCCGGGGACCGGACGTCGATCAGGTTCTTGCTGCCGATCGCGTCGACGACCTCGTCGCGGAAGGCGCGGATCGTGAGGTCCTGCTCCTTGGCCTTGTAGTCGGTGCGCGGACGCGACGGGACGTCCTCGACCAGCTCGCGGGAGTCCAGCTCCCACTTCTTGCGGCCGCCGTCGAGCAGCTTCACCTTGTCGTGCCCGTACAGCTTGAAGTACCAGTACGCGTACGCGGCGAACCAGTTGTTGTTGCCGCCGTAGAGGATCACCAGGTCGTCGTTGGCGATGCCCTTGCCGGACAGCAGCTGCTCGAAGCCGGTCTTGTCCACGAAGTCGCGGCGCACCGGGTCCTGCAGCTCGGTCTTCCAGTCGATCTTGACGGCGCCACGGATGTGGCCCTTGTCGTAGGCGGACACGTCCTCGTCCACCTCGACCAGGACCAGGCCCGGGTCGTCCAGGTGGGCCTCGACCCATTCGGTGTCCACCAGGACGTCGGAGCGGCTCATGCGGGAACCTCCCTGTCGGAGCGAATCTTCGCGGTGATACGTCGGAAGAGCGGATAAATCTCGCAGCCGAGGCAGAACCCGAACGCCGCGTTCAGGAACGCCGCCGCCAGCGCGAGGGCGGTGGCACCGATGCCGAGCCAGGTGATCCCCGTCCCGTATCCGACCGTCCCCACCGCGGCGAAGACGAACCCGACGCCCTGCGCGAAGCGGGGCGGGGCCTCGTCCTCCAGTTCCGCGGGAGGAGCGAGCCGGGGGCGGATCAGCGCTTTGAACACCAGCCCGTACGGGGCGTACCGGAGGCCGAGGAACGCGCCGATGGCGAACACGACGGCCTGAGCGGCGAGCAGTGCCCAGCTTCCGGTCACCAGGACCGCGACGAGAACGACCGTCGTGACCGAGGCGCCGAAGCGCGGCCCACGCGGATCAACCTGCATCGGGGTGCTCCATGGCGGAGAGGAAGCGTGCGTACGAGCGTGGAAATCGGAAGAGCTCGGGGGCGGATGGGCTCGATGCCTCAGGCCGTGCGACAGAGCGAGGCGGCCACGCGGCAGAAGTCGACCGCGCGGCGCTTCGTGAGCATCTGCTCTGTCCAGTAACGCACGGACACGATGTTAAGCCGACAATCCACGCCCTGTCACATCCGTCTCGCCTTCCGAGACAGTGACATGTGTCTTATCCCAGGTCATCGGGGTACGGCTCACAGGTTGATCGGCCGCCTCCGGGTCTTGACAGCACCGTGACGGACCCGCCCGGAGGCCTTCCGGGCACGGCTCCCCGGTCACCGGACCGCGCCCGCCGGGCTCACTCGTCCGGCGCGCTCAGCGGGCTCGGTCACCGGGCTCGGTCACGGGATCGCGACGCCGAGGGCGGCGATCACGTCGGCCTTGCGGGGCGCCCCGGCGGCGCGCCGGACGATCCGCCCCGCCCCGTCCAGGACGAGGACCGTCGGCGTCCGCACCACGTGCAGCCGGCGCACCAGCTCCAGGTGCGCCTCGGCGTCCAGTTCCACGTGCGCGACGCCGTCCACCATCCCGGCGACCTCGCCGAGGACGCGCCGGGTCGTGCGGCAGGGCGCGCAGAACGCGCTGGAGAACTGCACGAGCGTGGCCTTCGCGCCGAGTTCGGCGCCCAGCTCGTCGGGCCGCAGGGTCTCGCCGGCCTGCTCGCCCACCTGCTCGTCCACCTGGCCGTCGCCGTCCTTCCGCCCGTCCCGGGTGGCGCCGCCGGCGCCCGGCACGGCGCGCAGCACGCCGTCACGGCGCCGCCGCACGAGGCCGAACACCGTCGCCGCGAGCAGCACCCCGAGGGCGACCAGAGCTCCTGTCATCACCTTGGGCAACCCGCCCGCGACCGCGTTTCTTCCACACCGCGAGCCTACGTGGGGATCGTGAGCAGCGGCTTCCCGTCCAGCCCGACGATCTCGAACGAGTAGAGCTGGCCGCGCGGGAACATCGTCGAGCCGTGGTAGTCGCCGTAGCCGGTGTCGTAGGGGACGGACCAGCTGCCGATGGCGTCCCGCCGCCCGTCCCTGGCGATCACCATCATCCGGCAGTGCTCCCCCTTCGGCACGCCCGACAGGTACAGCTCGACCTGGGTGCCCCACTCCTTGCGCTGGAGGAAGACGACGCCCTTGATCTTGTTGTCGGGGTTGACGGCGGTGATCCGCTCGCCCCGGCCCGCCGGGGTCACGGTCGGCTCCGGCTCCGGCGGGGCCGACGCGGCTGGCGGGGACGCGCCCGGCGGGGACGCGGTGCGGCCGCCGTCGCCGGACGGCAGCACGAACCCGCCGAACAGCGCGCCCGCGACCAGCAGCAGGCACGCGGCGGCGGCGAGCGGGGCCCATCGGGTGACGCGGCCCCGCCCGCCGGCCGGCCGCCCCAGCGGTCCGAGCCGTCCCCTCCGCCGTTCGGCCGCGCGGGCCAGCAGCCCGTCCAGGAACTCCGGGTCCGGCGCCGCCGCGCGGCCCGGCCCGGCCACCTGCTCCAGCTGCGCCTCCTCGACCCGGCCGAGCAGCGCCGGCAGACCGGCCAGCCCGGCCAGCTCGTCCCGGCACGCCGGGCAGCCCTCCAGGTGCGCGTCGACCCGCCCCCGCTCGGCCGGGTCGATCGCGCCGACCACGTACACGCCGAGCGCGGTGCGCACGTCCGCGCATTCGTTCATGGCGCCAACCCCCGCTCCTCCAATGCGAGTTTGAGCGCCCGCAGCGCGTAATAGGTGCGGGACTTCACGGTGCCGGCCGGGATGCCGAGCGCCTGGGCGGCCTCGGCGACCGACCGGCCGCGGTAGTAGGTCTCCACGAGCACGGCCCGGTGCGACGGGGTCAGCTCGGCGAGCGCCTCGGCGACCGTCCAGGACTCCAGCGCCCGGTCGATGTCGTCCGAGCCCGGCAGGGTCGCCATCACCTGCTCGTCGATGCCCGTCTCCGGGGGCCGCGCCCGTTTCGCCCGGTGCGCGTCCACCACGAGGTTCCGCGCGACGGTGAACAGCCAGGGGCGGACCGGACGGCCCGCAAGCGCGTCCGGATGCCGCCATGCGCGCAGCAGCGTCTCCTGCACGACGTCCTCCGCCTGGAGCCGGTCCCCGCCGGTCAGCCGCAGGACGTAGCCCAGGAGGGGACCGCCGTGCTCGCTGTACAGGGCGCGCAGCAAACCCTCATCCGCGGTGGGACCCACATCCCTGTCACGGATGCGGGCGCGTCCCGGTTCACGGGAGCCGCGGCTATTTCTGCTGCTGCTGAAGATCGTTCAGGTTGACGTCGTGGGCGGTCGCCGTGACCTTCAGGCCGCCGGCGGTCGGCTCGATGCCGCTGATCCGCGCCCCGATGGGCAGGTCCCTGACCGGGACGACCCAGGTCAGCTGCTGCCGGACGAGCGTCAGCGGCATCTGCGCGGCGCCCTCGCCCACCGACTCCGGCGTGATCGCGATGCCCTTGGAGGTCGGCTTCACCGACACGACCGCGGTGCCGTTCACCTGGAACCCGAGGACGCTGCCGGTCAGGTCCACCGAGAGGTCGTTCCCCTTGGGGCCGATGCTCTTGACCTCCTTCGGGGCCTCCTTCTTGATCACGTCGTAGGGGATGATCGCGGAGGCGGCGGCGGTGTCGGCCGTCATGTTCGTGGTGTCGCCGTTGATCACGTCGGACAGCGGCGCGTTGAGGCCCCGCATGTCCACCGTCACGTCGGAGACGGTGACGCCCTGCTCCGTCCAGTCGCCGATGTCGACGGTGATGTGGTCGTACTCGCCGCCGACCACCTGTGTCAGGAACGGGATGCCGTGGATCGTGACATCGGGCTGCCGCGGCAGGTTGTACTGCGCCGCGACCTGCTGCCCGATCCGGTTCTGCGCGATCCGGACCCCGACCCGGTCGGCGACGACCAGGCCCACGGCGACCACGATCAGCAACCCCAGCAGTGCTTTGCGCATCTCTCTCCCTCGAGCGGCGGCATGCGCGATCGCCACACCTTATTGCCCGGAACGCCCCGGTCGAGTCGCACTGCGGGATGAGTTCGCCCGGCGCCCGGATCACTCCGTGAGATCGGTTCCGGCACCGGAGCCGCGGGATCAGCCGCCCGCGAAGGGCGGCAGCACCTCCACCACGCCGCCCTCCGGCAGCTCCACCGACCCGTGCGGACGGCCGCCCACCGGGTCCCCGTCGATCAGGAACGAGCTGCGGCCGACGACCCGCGCGAAGTCCGCGCCGCGCCCGTCGCGCGCCAGCGCGGCCTCGATCGCCTCCGCCAGCGTCCCGGCGTCGTAAGGCTCCTCGTGCGTCCCCGCCGCCGCCTTGGCCGCGGCCCAGTACCGCATCGTCCCTCTGGCCACGCTCCCACGATCTCATGGCTTACCGGTATGCGGCCATTGCCTCTGTCCGGGGCTCGGATATGCTCAGGACGAGGGATCCGGGCGACGAGGCCATGGAGTTCATCCGCATGACCCTTCATGGTCACCTCGTCTTCGAGCCGCCGACCGTGGCCGGGCTTGAGGATGAGCCGCCTGGGTCCTACGTCTTTTTAGGGGACGAGGAGGCGGGCCCTTGAGCAGCTTGCTCTTGTTGACCAACGCGCTGGAGCCGTCCGACGAGGTCCTGCCCGCGCTCGGGCTGCTGCTGCACTCGGTGCGGGTCGCGCCGGCCGAGGCGTCCGCGCTGATCGACGCGCCGCCCGCCGACGTCGTCCTGGTGGACGCGCGGCGCGAGCTGGTGCAGGCCAAGAGCCTGTGCCGGCTGCTGCGCACCACCGGACTGGACTGCCCGCTGCTCGGCATCGTGACCGAGGGCGGTCTCGCCGCGCTCAGCTCCGAGTGGGGGCTGGACGACATGCTGCTGCAGACCGCCGGGCCCGCCGAGGTCGAGGCGCGGCTGCGGCTCGCGGTCGGCCGGGCGGCGGCGGTCGCCGACGCCGAGGAGGTGCCCGGCGAGATCCGCAGCGGCGAGCTGACCATCGACGAGGCGACCTACACGGCGCGGCTGCGCGGCCGGATCCTGGACCTCACGTTCAAGGAGTTCGAGCTGCTCAAGTACCTCGCGCAGCACCCGGGCCGGGTCTTCACCCGCGCCCAGCTGCTGCAGGAGGTGTGGGGCTACGACTACTTCGGGGGCACCCGGACCGTGGACGTCCACGTCCGGCGGCTGCGCGCCAAGCTCGGTGCCGAGTACGAGTCGCTGATCGGCACCGTCCGCAACGTCGGCTACCGCTTCGTCCCCGATCATCGTCCCGGCGACGCCGAAGAGAGAACCCCCGCCAAAGCGTGAGCCCTGGCGGGGGTTCTTCGTTCAGCGCCCGCTGACGGCGGTTCGCGCGGATCGGACCTCGACCGCCGGCCGCGGGCAGCCGAGTGCGGCGCGCCTGCCCGTGACGGGGGTCAGGGGGTCGCCCCCCTGGACACGACCGCGCCGGTGTCGGGATCGAGGATGACCTGCTCGGCCTTGGGGCGCCGGAAGTCGAACATGCCCTCGATGCCGCCCGCGCGGGCGTCGAAGGAGGCGTCGCCGATCCGGCCGGTGCCCCAGTTGTCCTCGATGAAGCGCAGCACCGACGCCTGCTCCACCGGGCGGTGGTCGACGTGGTTGACCTTGGCGTACGGGGAGACGACCAGCATCGGCAGGCGCTGGCTCGGGCCGCAGCGGTCCTGGTAGCCGCCCATGGCCTTGACACTCGTGCACAGGGGCTGGTCGGTCGCGGCGTCGGTCGAGCCGTTGGTGATGCGCGGTGCGGCGTGGTCGTACCAGCCGTCGGAGTCGTCGTAGGCGAGGACGACGGCGGTGGACTTCCACTCCGGCGACCGCTGCAGCTTGTTGATCGTGCTGGTGACGAACCTCTGCTCGTCGATCGGGTCGGAGTAGCCGGCGTGGCCGTCCTGGTACGAGGGCGCCTTGAGGAAGCTGACGGCCGGCAGGTTGTGGGCGCCGAGCGCGGCGTCGAAGTCCGTCAGGTCGTACTGGTGGTTGGCCTGGTCGGTGCGGCCGATGGCCTGGACGGACGACGGCGGCAGGTGCTTCTCGTTCGCCGTGGACTTGTAGTACTGGAACGGCTCGTGGTGCGGGCTGTAGTCGACGACCTGGTTGTGGCCGATGTTGGCGTGGGCGGCGCCGCAGACGGCGTAGCCGTTCGCCTTGCCGGTGGGCCGGAACCCGCCCTGGAACCAGCCCCAGGTGACCTTCCTGGCGTTGAGCAGGTCGCCGATGTTCTTGCCGGTCATGACGGCGAGGGCGTTGGCCGAGGTGTGGTTGTTGCCGGAGCAGTCGTCGAACGCCGGGTCCGGGTCGTTGATCATGGTGCCGACGCCGTCCGCGTCCGGGGACTGGACGGTGTAGGCGTCGGTGACCTTCTCGTGGGTCTTCGGGTCGACCGCGTAGACGCCGTGGGTCTGCCCGGAGATCAGGTTGATCGCGCCGGGGGTGGACGGCCCGAACGTCCCGTCCCACGAGTTGTCGCTCATGGCGTAGTGCTGGGCGTAGTTCCACATGCCGGTGACGGTGTTGCCGTCGTAGTAGTCCATGACGAGGCCCGGCTCACCGAACAGGATGGGCTGCCCGGTGCACTTGTCCTTGCCGGTGAACTCGACGAACTTGTCCATCTTGCCGCCGTTGACGGCCTTCTGCTCGGCGGCGTAGCCGTGGTCCTGGTCGCAGGTGAGGGCCTGGGACGGGGTCAGCCGCTTCGGGTCGTACTGGTTCGGGTTGTCCTTCAGGAGCTTCTCGGTGAGGCCGTTGACCTTCGGGGTGTGCTTGGCGGGGTGGAACGGCGTCCCGTCGGTGTTGGCGGCGTGCGGGTAGGTGCCGAAGTAGTGGTCGAAGGAGATGTTCTCCCCGTAGATCACCACGACGTGCTCGATCGGTGTCCGCGGGGGCGCGCCCGGCCCGTGGCCGGTGGCGCCGTCCCGCGCCGCGACCCCGGTGGGCGCGCCGGACGTTCCGCAGGCGGCGGCGAGGCCGGCCAGCCCCGCCGTGACGGCGGCTGCGGCGATCAGCGCGGGCCGGCGGCGGGCGCCCCGGCGGTGTCCGGTTCCGGCCGGTTCTCTCGGACCTGGTGTCTCCCGCATGTCCTGTCTCCTCCTCTGGTGCGAGGGGCCCGCAGGCGCGCCGCGCGCCTACCCGAGCAACCCCCGGCCGAGATGATCTACCCGATTCCGGGCGCCGGGAAGAACGAAGAAGTAACCGCCGCCGAACGGTGATATGTAGTCGGTGAGGGGTTCGCCGGCTAGGCGCTCCTGGACGGCCTCGAACTGGCGGTGCGGATCCTGCTGGAAACAGCCGAAGACGAGGCCCATGTCGAGGTTGCCGGCGCCGTCGACGCCCCGGTCGTAGTTGCAGGACCGGCGCAGGATGCGGCTGGCCTCGGTGTCCGGGACGCGCGGGTTGGCGCGGCGGATGTGGCTGGTCAGCGGGATGACCTTGCCGACGGGGTCGGCGGCGTAGCGGGGCGCGTCGGTCTCGTGGACGCCGTCGAGGGGCGCGCCGGTGTCGCGGCTGCGGCCGAACATCTGCTCCTGCTCGGGCAGCCCGACCCGGTCCCAGAACTCGACCAGCATCCGGATCAGCCGGATGACCTGGTACGTCCCGCCGGACGTCCAGGGCGGCTCGTCGGCGGCCGCCCACACGAGCCGGTTCATGGCGGCGGCGTCGGTGACGTCGGGGTTGGCGATGCCGTCCTTGAAGCCCATCAGGTTGCGGGGCGCGCCGGACGGCCGGGGCCGGCTGGAGAACCCGCTGATCCGCCAGCGGATCTGCATGCCGCCGCGGGTGTGGCGGCAGATGTCGCGGAGCGCGTGCAGGACGGTGTCGTCGTCGGCGGCGCCGAGGGTGAGGGCGAGGTCGCCGTGGCACCAGGCGGGGTCGAGGTCGTCGTCGGGGAACGTCCGCATCCGGGTGAGCCGCTTCGGGCGCCGGGACGCGAGCCCGAACCGGTCGTCGAACAGGGACGCGCCGACGCCGGCGGTGACGGTGAGGCCGCCGCCGGGGGCGTCCGGGCCGAGGATGCCGGAGTCGGGCGGCGGTGCGCTGATGCCCGGCTCCGCCGGGACGCCGCCGCCGGTCAGGACGCGCGCCCGGTCGGTCAGCGCGCGCATCAGGTCGGTGAGCTCGGCCCTGCTCTCGGCGATCACGTCGAACGCGGCGACGATGGAGCGGGCCTGCGGCTCCTCGATGATCCCGGCCTGGTGGACGCCGTGGAACGGCGGCGCCGCCGGGGACGAGCTCTTCGGGTCCTTCGCGTGAGCCGGGTCCTTCGCGTCCGCCGGGGCCTTCGCGGCGGCGGCGCTTCCGGTCGTGACCGCTCCCGCGACGCCCGCGGCGAGCGCGCCGCGCAGGAACGAGCGGCGGCCGGGCCCGCTCCCGGTGTCCTCCGGACCGGCGTTCATGACGTCCTCCGGACGGCGGCGACGGTCGCGACGGACGCGAGCCGCTCGACGAGGTCGCCGACGGCGCCGTTGACGCGCTCGCGGTCGGTGGTGCTCAGCTCGTCCAGCGGCGTCCATCTCCCGTGCCGGTGCTGCGCCTCCAGCAGCCTGGACACGCGGTCGAGGCCGGCGTCGATGCCGCCGAGGTCCATCCGGGGCTTCAGCACGGGGCGCAGCGGGTCGAGGACCGCGCGGGTCCCTTCGAGGTTCGCCGAGGCGGTCGCGAGGGCCGTCCCGCTGCCCTGGTCGCCCTTGCCGGTCAGCTCGAACCGCACCGTGCTCTCGAGGATCTCGTGCGCCCGCAGCCCGAGGTCGGACGGGTCGATCTGCTCGCGCGGGAAGTCGGCGGCCAGCGCCCGGACGTCGGCGGCGAGCCGGTCCGCCGGTCTCCGCAGCGACGCCGCGGACTCCCCGTGCCACAGCCCGTGCTCGATGCGCCGGAAGCCGGTGAAGCCCGGGTCGCGGACGCCGTCCGGCAGTCCCGCCGGGCGTCCGTCGATCTTGTCGGCGTAGTCGCCGAACGTGCCGTACGCGGCGCCGAGCCGCTCGTAGGCCAGGTGCGCGGGCAGCCACTTCTCGCGCGCCGCGTCCAGGTCGCCCGAGCGGACGGCGTCGCGCAGCTCGTCCACCCGGTCGCGCAGGACGCCGAGCCCCTTCGTCACGTACGCGCGGTAGGACCGCAGCGCGGGGAACAGGTCGTTCTGCGTGACGGGACGCACCGCCGGGCCGCCCGCGGAGCCGGTCACGGTCACCTTCGGCCCGGTGACCGGGTGGCCGCCGTCCGGGAAGCACCAGAACGCGTAGGTCCCGCCGCCGACCGTCACCCGCAGCGCCCGCGTCGTCCCCGGCCCGACCCCTTCCAGCTCGGCGTAGATCGCCCCGCTGGACGGGTCGATGAGGTCGACCTCCGTCGCGGCGCTGTCGGCGTTGTGCACCATCAGCGTCTGCGTGCCCGCGCGCGGATCGTTCCAGCCCCGGCCGCAGTGCGCGCGGTCGGCCTGCACCACCGGCGCGGCCCGGTGGCCGCCTCCACCGCCGCAGCCCGCGAGACCGGCCGCCGCCACGGCCGTGAGCAGCGGGAACGCGGGCGTCCTTAACAGGTGCGCCCGCGGGCGCGCGCGGTCTCGGTCCACCGCGGCAGGTTAGCCGAAGCGGCCGGTGATGTAATCCTCCGTGCCCTTCTGCTCGGGGTTCGTGAAGATCTTGCTGGTGTCGTCGATCTCGATGAGCTTCCCGGGCTTGCCGGTGCCGGCGATGTTGAAGAACGCCGTCCGGTCGCTGACGCGGGCGGCCTGCTGCATGTTGTGCGTGACGATGACGATCGTGTACTGGCTCTTCAGCTTGCCGATCAGGTCCTCGATCGCGAGCGTGGAGATCGGGTCGAGCGCCGAGCACGGCTCGTCCATCAGCAGCACCTGCGGCTGGACGGCGATCGCGCGGGCGATGCACAGCCGCTGCTGCTGGCCGCCGGACAGGCCCGCGCCGGGCTTGCCGAGCCGGTCCTTGACCTCGTTCCAGAGGTTCGCGCCGCGCAGCGACTCCTCGACGACCTCGTCGAGGCGGCGCTTGCCGCGCACTCCGTTCAGCTTCAGCCCGGCCGCGACGTTGTCGTAGATCGACATGGTCGGGAACGGGTTGGGCCGCTGGAACACCATGCCGACGACGCGGCGGACCGCGACCGGGTCGACCGACGAGGCGTACAGGTCCTCGTCGTCCAGCATCACCTTGCCCTCGACGCGCGCCCCCGGGATCACCTCGTGCATCCGGTTCAGGGTGCGCAGGAACGTGGACTTGCCGCAGCCCGACGGGCCGATGAACGCCGTCACCGAGCGCGGCTCGATCGTCATCGAGATGTCCTCGATGGCGTGGGTGCCGCCGTAGTAGGCGTGCAGCCCGGAGACTTCGATCCGCTTGGCCATTGTGGGGTTCTCTCCTATCGGGCTATCGGGACGACGGCTTGCGCAGCCACGCGACGAGGCGGGCCGCCAGGTTGAGCAGCATGATGAGCAGGATCAGCACCAGCGCGCCCGCCCAGGCGCGGTCCACCGCGTTGGTGTTGGGGTCGGTGGACTGGTCCCAGATGAAGGTGGGCAGCGAGCCCTGCGCGCCGCTGAACGGGTCGGTGTTGATCGCCTTCGTGATGAAGATCGTCAGCAGCAGCGGGGCGGTCTCGCCCATCACGCGCGCGACGGCGAGCATGACGCCGGACACGATCCCGGGCAGCGCCGTCGGCAGCACCACGAACATGATCGTGCGCCAGCGCGGCACACCGAGCGCGTACGCGGCCTCCTTCAGGTCGCCGGGGACGAGCTTGAGCATCTCCTCGGTGGCGCGGACGACGGTCGGCAGCATCAGGATCGTCAGCGACAGCGCGCCCGCGAAGCCGGAGAAGTCCATGCCGAGCGCGAGCAGCCAGAACGCCAGGACGAACAGGCCCGACACGATCGACGGGATGCCGGTCATGACGTCGACGAAGAAGCTGATGGTGCGGCCGAGACGCCCGTTGCGGGCGTACTCCACCAGGTAGATCGCCGTGAGCACGCCCAGCGGGACGGAGATCAGCGCGGTCAGCCCGACCTGCTCCAGCGTGCCGATGATCGCGTGGTAGGCGCCGCCGCCGGCGTCCTTGCTGGCCAGGCCGTTCATGGAGTGGGTGAGGAACACGCCGTCGAACCGCTTGGCGCCGTTGGAGATCACCGTCCACAGCACCGACACCAGCGGGATGACCGCCAGCAGGAACGCCGCGTAGACGAACACCCGCGCGGCGCGGTCCTTGGCCTTGCGGCCCGCCGAGACCGAGGCCAGCGTCGAGGTCGGCTTGGTTCCGGAGAGGGAGGTCACGAGAACTCCTTGCGGCGGGCCACGACCGCGCGGGCGCCCACGTTGACGATCAGGGTGATGACGAACAGGACGAGACCGGACGCGATGAGCGCGCTGCGCCCCGCCGGCCCGGACATCGCGAAGGTGTTCGCGATGTTCGCCGCGAACGTGTTGCCGCCGTCCTTGAGGATGTGCCAGTCGATCCCGGACGTGGTGGACAGCACCATCGCGACCGCGATCGTCTCGCCGAGGGCGCGGCCGAGGCCGAGCATCGCCGCCGACACCATCCCGGACCGGCCGAACGGCAGCACCGACATCCGGATCATCTCCCAGCGGGTCGCGCCGAGCGCCAGCGCCGCCTCCACGTGCGCGTGCGGGACCTGCACGAACACCTCGCGGGTGATCGCGGAGATGATCGGCAGGATCATGATGGCGAGCACGATGGACGCGGTGAGGATCGTCCGGCCGCCGGTCTCGTTCCCGCCGAACAGCGGGATCCAGCCGAAGTAGGTGTTGAGGAACTCCGACACCCCGGTCATCTTCGTGACCAGGAAGTTCAGCCCCCACAGGCCGTAGACGATGCTCGGCACCGCGGCGAGCAGGTCGACCAGGTAGGCCATCGCGCCGGCGAGCCGGCGGGGCGCGTAGTAGGTGATGAACAGCGCGATGCCGACCGCCACGGGCACCGAGATGACCAGCGCGAGGACCGAGGTCATCAGCGTGCCGAAGACGAGCTGGGCGATGCCGAACTTCGCGGGGGTCCCGTCGGGGTTCCACTCCTGCGAGGTGATGAAGTTCGCCTTGTCGTCCTGGAGCGCCGGGATCGCCTTCCACACCAGGAAGACGGCGATCGCCGCCATGATCGCCAGGATCACCAGGCCGGAGCCGCGGCTCAGCCCGGCGAAGATCCGGTCCCCGGCGCGGCCGGTGCTCATCGAGAGCGCGGGCCGGGGACGCTCCGCCGCCTTGGCCAGGGCGGCGGGTGTGTCGCTCGTCACGGTGTCTCCCTCCTCGCGGCCCGCGTCCGGGCCGCTGAGACGTGCGGCGGCCCCGCCGCCGGGATCGCCGGCGGCGGGGCTGTGGCTGGTGCCGGAGTCCTCGCCGATCAGGACAGGCCCTTGACCGTCTCGCGCACCTTGGTGGCGATGTTGTCGGGCAGCGGGGCGTAGCCCTGGGCGGTCAGCGACTGCTGCCCCTCGGGGCTGGAGATGTAGGTCAGGAAGGACTTGACGAACTTCGCCTGCTCGGCGGGCAGGCCCTTCTCACAGGCGATCTCGTAGGTCACGAGGACCAGCGGGTAGGCGCCCGCGACCTTGGTGCCGTAGTCCAGCTTCAGGGCGAGGTCGTTGCCGGTCCCGACGATCTGCGCGCCCTGGACGGCCTTGGAGGCGCTCTCCGGGCTGATCTCGGTGTACTCGCCGGCGCCGTTCTGCAGCTTCGCCGTCTGCAGGCTGTTGTTGCTGGCGAACGACAGCTCGACGTAGGAGATCGAGCCCTCGGTCTGCTTCAGCGCGGTGGAGATGCCGTCGGAGCCCTTCAGGCCCTGGCCGCCGGGGGCGACCCACTTCTTGCCGGGCTCGAACGACCACACGTCGGGCGCGGTGGCCTTCAGGTACTTGGTGAAGTTGTCGCTGGTGCCGGAGTCGTCCGAGCGGTGCAGCGTCTTGATCTCGGAGGACGGCAGCTTGGCGCCGCTGTTCTCCTTGGCGATCGCCGCGTCGTTCCACTTGGTGATCTTGCCGGCGAAGATGCCCGCGAGCGTCTTCGGCGACAGCTGGAGGCCGTCGACCCCGTTGAGCTTGTAGACGACCGCGATCGGGCCGGGCACCATCGGCAGGTCGATCGCCTTGCCGGTCTTGCAGCGCGCGTCGGCGGGGCCGTGCTCCTCGGGCTTGAGCGCCGAGTCGGAACCGGCGAAGGCGACCTGGCCGGAGGTGAACGCCTGGACGCCCGCGCCCGAGCCGCTCGGGTTGTAGTTGATGTTGGCGCCCGAGCACTTGCTGGTGTAGACCTTCGTCCACTCCTCGATCGCGTTCTTCTGCGCGCTCGACCCGGCCGCGTTGATCGCGCCCTTCGCGCAGTCGATGTTTGCGGCCGCTGGGCTGTTCGCACCCGTGGTGTTGCCGCCGTTGTTGTCGTCACTGCCGCAGGCGGACAGGGCCAGCGCCCCAGCGACGACCACACCGCCGAGGGCGGCGAGCCGAGAACCGTTCTTCACCGGGAGGTCTCCTCTTGGATTCGTCGGGCGGGTCCCCCGACCGCCGCACTGGCACGGTTTGACCAGGTGGTGGGGTCGCCGTCGGATGCGACGGTAGGCAGGCGAGGTGACCGGACACCCCGATCCAGGTGAACGGAGAATGAACGAGGCCAGGCCCTATTACGAAGAATGTCCCGATTTGGCGTGGCCGCCGGGTTAACAGCGCAGCTCAGACATGCCAAAAGCCCGTGCGGAGAAGGTCATCCGGGATTGCCGGAACGGACACCGGGAACCGGCGCGATCCGGCCACGGAGACGGATCCGGACCGCCGCCGGAGGTTCCGGCGGGGGCGCGGCACCGCCTCCCGTCACCGCGGATCGGCGGGCTCGTCCAGGCGGCGCTTGTAGTAGGCCCACGGCGAGTCGAAGTCGGACGGGACGATGAGCTCCCACCCCTGCTCCTCCAGCGCGCGACGGCGGCGGCGCGACGGCCACCACAGGCGCCGGTGCTCCCACTTGTCCGGCGACGCCTCGACCAGATGGAAGAGGTAGCCGTAGTCGACGGCGTGCCAGCCTCGGCGGCCCTCCTTCTCCAGCGCCTCCATCTCGTTGAAGGCGTGCAGCGGCCGCAGCACCCTGCGGGTGGGGCCGCCGTCCGGGACGGCCCCCTTGGCCGCCGCCACGGAGGCGCCGAACCGCTGCTGGGCGGCCTGGCGGCTGATGCCGAGCAGCCCGCCGAGGGCCTCCCAGCTGTGCCCGGCGGCGCGCGCGCCGGTGATCGACTGGCGCAGCAGCCTGCTGGTCTCCTCCGCCGCGACGGCCGACGCGGCGACCATCAGCAGGGAGGCGTCCGGGTCGCTGTCGAGGCCCTTGCGTCCCTGCTCGCTCGCCGACAGGACGGCCTCGGCGACGGCCTCGCGGATCGCGTCCGCCTGCTCATCGGCAAGGAACGCGCTCACCGGCCGTCCTCGTCGCGGGCCGGCAGCGGCTCCAGCTCGTCGAGGCGGACGGCGTCCGCGACGGACCCGCCCGGGCGGACCGCGCCCGCCGCCGCCACCACGCCGACGACGAAGACCGCGAACGACACGGCGACGAACGCCGCCCACAGCGCCACGCTGTCGTACATGGCCTGGAGGACCAGGAGGATCGCCACGACCGGCAGGCCGGCGACGCCGATCAGGGCACGGGCAGGAGGGGTCATGATGTCAAGGATTCCTTGACATCCCCGCCGTGTCAACGATTCCTTGACATCACTCCGGAGCGCCGTACATCACGTCGACCGCGAACCGGGTGAACCCCAGCGACTCGTAGAGCCGGACGGCCGCCGTGTTCGACTCGTCCACGTAGAGCATGAACTGCGCGACCCCGGTGTCGCGCAGATGGTGCAGCCCGGCGAGCGTGAGGGTCCGGCCCAGGCCGAGGCCCTGCGCGTCCGGGTCGACGCCCACCACGTACACCTCGCCGATGCCGCCGGGATGCACCTTCGTCCAGTGGAACCCGGCGAGCTCCCCGCCGCGCTCGGCCAGGAAGAAGCCGGACGGGTCGAACCAGTCCTCCGCCTCGCGCTCGCGGACGTCCTCGATCGTCCAGGCGCCCTGCTCGGGATGGTCGGCGAACGCGCGGCCGTTCACCCGCAGCCACGCCTCCTCGTCGCGTCCCGGCTCGAACGTGCGCAGCCGGACGCCCTCGGCGACCGCCGGCTCGGGCAGCGGCCCCTCGGCGGGACGGCGCATCTGGAACAGCGCGCGCACACGGGCCATCCCTTCGGACTCGGCGAGCCCTGCGGCGGCCGGGAGATCGCCGTGGGCCCACACCCGCAGCGGCCCGCCGGCCTTCTCGCGCAGCGCCCGCAGCAGCGCGCGCCCATGCCCGCGCCGCCGGTGGTCGGGATGCACGACCAGCTCGCCTGCGGCGGGCTCGTCCTCCGTCGCCGCATCGAGATGCGCGTAGCCCGCGACCGCGCCGCCGTCGCGGACCACCAGTCCCCCGCGCCCGGCGCGCAGCGCGAGCAGCGCGTGCTCCGACAGCGGCGCCACGCCGTCGGCTCCGGCGGCCGCCTCGACCAGCGCCCCCACCCGCTCCGCCTCGTCCGCCCGCAGCTCGTCCATGATCACACCCTAACCGCCCGCCGCCCTGGTCAAGTTGTCACATAACCGTCATCACTCCGCCGATCGCCGGATGCCCGGCGTCTCTAGCGTCCAGCCCATGATCCGACGACGCACCCTCCTTGCCGCCGCCACCGCGGGGCTGGTGGCGGCGGGACTGACCGCGCAACCCGCGTCCGCGCACCCCGAGCCCCCGGCGTCCGTGCGCCTGCTCGCGCTGAACGACTTCCACGGCAACCTGGAGCCCCCGACAGGCAGCAGCGGCACCGCCATCGACGAGAACGGGAACTCCGTCCCCGCCGGCGGCGCCGCCTACGTCGCCGCGCACCTGAAGCAGCTGCGCAACCGCGACACGCTCACGGTCGCGCAGGGCGACCTGATCGGCGCGTCCCCGCTCATCTCGGCGGCGTTCCACGACGAGCCGTCCGTCCAGTTCATGAACGACATCGGGCTCACCGCGTCGGCCGTCGGGAACCACGAGTTCGACGAGGGCTACCAGGAGCTGCTGCGCATCCAGAACGGCGGCTGCCATCCCGTCGACGGCTGCTCCCCGGCGGGCGAGTGGGAGGGCGCGAAGTTCGACTACCTGGCGGCGAACGTGCTGCTGGAGAAGGAGAACAAGCCGCTCCTCGACCCCTGGACGATCCGCCGGATCAACGGCGTCAAGGTCGGCTTCATCGGCGTCGTCACCAAGACGACGCCGACCATCGTCACCGCCGACGGCGTCAAGGGCCTGCGGTTCGACGACGAGGTCGACGCCGCGAACAAGGCCGCCAAGGAGCTGAAGGAGCGCGGCGTCCACGCGATGGTGCTCCTCGTCCACGAAGGCGACAACGTCACCGCCGGCGAGAAGCCCGACGACTGCGGCGTGGTCCCCGGCGCGGGCACCCGGATCGCCCAGCAGGCCGACCCGGACATCGACGTCGTCCTCTCCGGCCACACCCACCAGCAGTACGTCTGCACGGTGAAGGGCCCGGACGGCCGGCCGCGGCTCTACTCGTCCGGCTCCTCGTTCGGCCGGATCATCACCCAGGTCGACTTCAAGGTCGACCGGCGCACCGACGACATCGTCCGCTCGTCGATGACGGCCGACAACCACGTCGTCACCCGCGACGTCCCGCCGGACCCGGCGACGCAGCGGTTCGTGCAGACCTGGAAGGACCGGGTCAGCGTGATCGCCGACAAGCCCATCGGCAAGATCACCGCCGATCTCACCCGCGCCCCGTCCGCCGCCGGCGAGACCACGCTCGGCGACGTCATCGCCGACTCCCAGCTCGCCGCGATGAAGGACAAGGGCGCCCAGGTCGCGCTGATGAACCCCGGCGGCGTCCGGACCGACCTCACCTACAAGGCGAGCGGCTCCGAGGGCGACGGCGTCGTCACCTACGGCGAGGCGTTCGCCGTCCAGCCGTTCAGCAACGTGCTCGGCGTGACGTCGCTGACCGGCGCGCAGCTCGACGCCCTGCTGGAGCAGCAGTGGACGTCCGCGGGCGAGAAGATCCTCCAGCCGTCCGCGAACCTGCACTTCACCATCGACCGCTCCAGGCCGGTCGGCGACCGCGTCTCGAACATCACGGTCGACGGCGCCGCCGTGGACCCGGCCGCCACCTACAAGGTCGCCGCGAACAACTTCCTGCTCGGCGGCGGCGACGGCTTCACCACGTTCACCCAGGGCAAGGACCAGGTCCTAGGCCCGATCGACCTGGACGGCTTCGTCGCCTACCTGACCGCCCAGGGCACCATCGCACCCCCCACACTGGACCGCATCACCGGCCAGTAAGACCGGCTGAACACCTCTCCCTACGACCCGGCTGAACACCGGCCCGGAAGGCCGGACCCCAGCCACGGCCACGGGCAGGCCCGCGGAGCGAGTGCAGCGAGCGCAGCGGGCCTGCCCGACGACTGACAGGCTGTTTCGCCGCGGAGCGCTAGCGGAGCGGCGAAACAGCCTGTCAGTCGTAACGGGGGGTTCCAGGGGGGTCGTCCCCCTGGGAAATCACGCCCAGAAGTGCACCGCCCAGTAGACGACGGCGGCGACGATCGCGGCGGCGGGGAGGGTGAGGACCCAGGCCATGACGATGTTGCCGGCCATCCCCCAGCGGACGGCGGACAGCCGTTTCGTGGCTCCCGCCCCCATGATCGCCGAGGTGATCGTGTGCGTGGTGGAGATTGGAGCGTGCCAGAAGTAGGCGGTGACGTACAGGACGATCGAAGCGGTCGCTTCCGCGGCGAAGCCCTTCGGCGGGTCCACCTCGATCACCTTGCGGCCCAGCGTCCGCATGATCCGCCAGCCGCCCGCGTAGGTGCCGAGCGACAGCGCGCCCGCGCACGCCACGATCACCCACAGCGGCACCGAGTTCCCGCTCGCGTGCCCGGTGGTGACCAGCGCGAGCACGATGACGCCCATCGTCTTCTGCGCGTCCTGCAGGCCGTGGCCGAGGGCGAGCGAGGCCGCCGACAGCGTCTGCGCGATGCGGAACCGGCGCACCACCCGGCTGGGCTGCGCCCGCCGGAAGATCCACAGGATCGCGACCATCACCAGGTAGGCCAGGACGAACCCGACGACCGGCGACACCACCATCGGCACGACGACCTTGTCGACCACGCTGTGCCAGTTCACGTACGACGACGAGGCGAGCCCGGCCCCGACGACGCCGCCGATCAGCGCGTGCGAGGACGAGGACGGCAGCCCGAAGTACCAGGTGATCAGGTTCCAGGTGATCGCGCCGAGCACGCCGGCGGCGATGACGGTGAGGCCGTGCAGGCCGGTCGGCGGGGTGATGACCTCGCTGATGGTCTTGGCGACCTCGACGCCGAGCAGCGCGCCCAGCATGTTCATCACCGCGGCCATGCCGAGCGCCACCCGGGGCGTCAGCGCCCGCGTGGACACCGCCGTCGCGATCGCGTTCGCGGCATCGTGGAAGCCGTTGGTGTAGTCGAACACCAGCGACACCACGACGACCAGGACGAGCACGGCCATCTGCGCGTCGGACCGCAGCCCGAGCGCGCCCGCCACCATCACCAGGAGGATCCCGGCGAGCAGCAGCAGCCACGCCCGTCCGGAGACGCGCCGGGTCGCCTGCTCGCCGATCGACCCGTCGGTGTCCGCCGACGGCTCCCGGACGATGGTCGAGCCCGGCTCCGGGTCCGCGCTCATGATTCCTTGACCGCGATGGTCTCGACCGTGTTCGCGACGTGCTCGAACGCGTCCGCGGCCTCTTCGAGGCGGTCGATGACCTGCTTGAGCTTCAGCACGGTCAGGGTGTCGTACTCGCCGCTGAACAGCTGCGCCAGCAGCTTGCGGTACACCTGGTCGCCCTGGTTCTCGAGCCGGTTGATCTCGATCCAGTACTCGTTGAGCTCCTTCATGGAGCGCAGCCGGGGCATGGCCTCCGCGGTCAGCTCGGCGGCCCGCTCCAGCACCTCCACCATGTGCACGATCCCCTTGGGGAACTCGTCGATCTTGTAGAGGACGACGAGGTCGGCTGCCTCCTCCATCTCGTCCATCACGTCGTCGATCGTCGAGGCCAGCCGGTAGATGTCCTCGCGGTCGAACGGGGTGATGAACGTTTCGTTCAGCCGTCGCATGATCGCGTGAGTGCATTCGTCGCCCGCGTGCTCGCAGGCGCGCATCTTCTCCGCGATCGCTGCCCGGTCGGCGCCGTCGCTGATGAGCTCCACGAGCAGCCTGGCGCCGGTGACCAGGTTGTTCGCCGAGTCGGCGAACATGTCGTAGAAGCTGTCCTCACGCGGCGTGAGACGCAAGCGCACGTCGTTCTCCTGTGGTGCCGGAACAGTCCGCAGAGGATCGTAGGCGCTACCGGCCGTAAAAAGAACCTTTGCCCCAGCTTCGGCCGGTGTCACCCATCCTCTCACCTACAAGATTGCCCTAGATCACCAGGTACATACCCCTGCGGTTGCCCCAATCGGGCCCGCTGCGCATAGGCTCGGGGCCGGACCAACGGCCGCACGGAGAGTGACGACGCGCGTGAGTGAGATTCGTTACAGCGTCCCGGCGATCAGCTGCGGGCACTGCGTGACCGCGATCAGCGGGGAGGTCGGGCGGGTGCCCGGCGTGAGCGAGGTGGCGGTGGACGTGGACGCCAAGCTCGTCACCGTCCGTGGCGACGGCCTGGACGACGCGGCGCTGCGCGCGGCGATCGACGAGGCCGGGTACGACGTCGCGGGCTGACCTGGGCGGCCGGTTCCGGACCTGCACTTTCGGCGAATACGGTCAGCCCGTCTCAGCCGCCGTCCGCGGGCCGTCGCGGCGGCCTCCGGAGCACGGGCCGGCCCCGGTGCGCGGAACCGCCCTGGAAACGCGGACCGGGGACGTCCGGCGCGGACGTCCCCGGGCGGATCGGGCCTCGGCTACTCCTGCGGCGTCAGCTCGCGACGACCGGCCTCGCCGGAACGCACCCCGAGCACCATGTCGATTTCCGCGATGGTGAGCGGCCGCTCCGCCGCCGCCACCGCGCTGAGCATCTCGGCATAGAGTTCGATCTCGTCCAACGCAACGCGGTCGTGGACGCGCAGATCGAGGTTCTGCTGGCGCACCGCGTCCACCTCCGTTCGTTCCCCACACCCGAGTTCGAGGCTACGCGTCCCGCCCCGACGGGCACATGACCCAAGAGGGCCATTCGAGGGCCACCCACATCCGTGGTCTTCCCGGGTCAGGTGAGCATGATGCGCCCGATCACCCGGGAGGGGTCCCGAGAGGAGCCCGTCAAGGGCTCCTGTCGGACGCCGTCAGCCGCCCCGGTGGAAGTCGCCGAGCATCTGCTCCAGCGCCGACTCCGGCAGGTCGCGAGCGGTGAGCCGGGCCACCGTCGCCGCGTTGACGTCGGCGCCCGCGAGGCGCGCCGCCTGCCGCGCGACCGTCTGCTCGAACAGCGCCCGGACGGTCCTGGCGTAGGCGAACGACGGGTCCTGCCGCAACCGCTCGAAGCGGGTGAGCAGCTCGACGCGCAGCTCCTCGTCCAGCATGTACAGGTCCCGCTCGGCGTACTTCTGGAACAGCCGGACCATCTCGCGGTCGCTGATCCCATGGAACTCCACGATCCGCGCGAACTCGGCGCGGAACGCGGGATTGCCCGCGAGGAACCCCTCCATCTCCGCCGCCGGGCTGGAGCAGACCACCATGAACCGGCCGCCGCGCTCGCGCATGCCGCGCAGCAGCTCGTTCACCACCGCCGGGCTGCGGTCCAGCAGGTACGCCTCCTGGATCAGCAGCACGCCGCCGAGGGCCTGCTCGATCATGCCGGCGACCCGGCTCTCGGTGTCCGGCTGGTCGCGCCCCGCCAGATGCACCGGGCGGCACGCCACCACGTGCCCCGACTCCAGCAGCCCGAGCGCGGCGTAGATCCCGCCGACGAGCCCCGCCACCGTCGTCTTGCCCGTCCCCGGCGGCCCGACGAACACCAGGTGGTGGGCGTCGCGGTCCGCCACGCCGTACCGGACCCGGTCCGCCGTCTGCTCGGCCTCGTCCGCCAGCTCCCGGACGACCGCCTTGACGTCGTCCAGCCCGGTGAGCCCGTCCAGCCGGCGCAGGTAGCCGTCGATGTCGCCGGGCGGCCGCAGCGCCGGCTCGATGCCCTCCGCGACGCCGTGCAGGTCGTCCGGCGTCAGGACGAGCCGGTCGTGCGACGCGCCGGCCCGCGCCATGTTCCGCTGGCTCGCCTGGTCCAGGTACGCCTCGACGAGCCGCGCGTTCACCAGGTCGCCGGGGCCGCGGAGCCGTTCGAGGTCCTCCTTCGCGACCTCCAGCGCCGACGCCCCGATCGTGACGCGCCGCTCGTCCGCCAGCAGGTGCAGCAGCGTCATCCGGTCGTCGAGCCCGCTGAAGTCGGGCAGCCGGTACACCCGGAACGCCTGCACCAGCTTCGGATGCTCCCTCAGCAGCCGCTTGTACGCGCGCGGCTCGCACGTCGCGATCAGCGGCGTCGTGTTCACCGGGTCGCGCCGCGCCCGCCGCACCGCGCCGGTGACCGCGACCGGGTCCTGCGCGGCGCCGATCGCCACGTCCAGCCGCTCGAAGAGGATCGCCGGGCCCGGCTGCCGCAGGATCCGCTCCATGGCGTCCACCGGCGCGTCGCGGACGTCGTCGGCGTCGTGCGCGCGGATCGCGCCGTCGCCGAGGCCCGCGTCCGCCAGCGTCAGCGCGATCAGCCGCGCCAGCCTGCGCTGCCCGGTGTGCGGGCCACCGACCAGCAGCACCCCGGGCACGCCGGCCGGCGCCGAGCCCGGCCGGCCGTCGACCCGGGTCACCTCGGCGTCCTCCCCGGCCGCCGCGTTCCACTCCTCGACCTGCGTGCGCAGCTCGTCCAGCAGCTCGCCCGCGTCGTGCTCGCCGGACACGAACCCGATCCCGAACCGTTCGAGCGTCCGGCGGCGGCCGAGGTCCTGCGGCGGCGGGATCTCGTGGACGGGCCGCTCGGGCGACGGCGTGTCGTCGAGGAAGTCGAAGTCGCCGACCATGGTCTCGGACATGACCCGCGTCCCGGGGCCGGGCGGCGGCCCCTGCGCGGGGCCGTCCTCCAGGTCCTCCGGGCCGAGGATGCGCGTGCCGGGCGGCTGCGCGTTCCGCGGGGGCGCGTTCTGCGGAAGCGGCGGCACCGGGGGGCCCTGCTTGGACGCCGCGCCGTCCTCGAACCGCGTCGCGTACGCGCCGGCGGCCGGCTGCGACGGCGCGCCTGCGTCCTCGGCGCGCGTCGCGTACGGGTCGAACGCGGCCGGCTGCTCCCCAGGCTGGGCTCCCTGCGGCCCCGAAGCCGCCGGAGGGCCTTGCGGATTCTGCACGGCCGGAGGCCCCTGCGGGCTCTGCGCGGCCGGAGGCCCCTGCGGGCTCTGCGCGGCCGGAGGCACGCCGGCGCCGGGAGGCAGGCCCGGAGCGGGAGGCCCGGCACCGGCCGGCTGGTAGCCGAGCTGCGTGTACGGCGGCACGATCGGCTCGTCGTGCTTCTCCTCGTCCGGTGAGAAACCGCCGAGCGGCTGCTCCGCCGGCCCCTGCCCCCGGTCGGGCGACGTGCCCTCCTGGTCCGCGAAGGGCGGCTGCCCGGCCCCCGGATACGGCGCCCCGCCCGCGGGCGGCTGCGCCTGACCGGCGTCGAAGCCCGGATGGCCGGGCCGTCCCGGGTCGGGCGGCCCGAGCGGCGGCGTGCCCGGCATCCCGAAGGCGGCTTGCCCCTGATCGCTCAGTACGGGCTTGGGCGCGGCCTGCTGGAAACCGAGTTCGGTGTACGGCGGCGCCACGCTCCCGCCGGCGTCCTCCTCGGCGGGCGAGAACCCGCCCATCGCCGGGTCCGGCGAAGCGAACCCGGCCGCCGGCTGCGGCAGCCCCGCCGGGCCGGGCGCGTTCTCCCACCCCGGCTGGGCCGGCGGCTGGACGAACGGCTGCGCGGGCCCCTGCGGCTCCGCCGGCTTCGGCGGCGCCCCCGGCGCCACGCCCGGCTGGCTCTGCATGCCGAACGGCGGCGACGGCGACACGCTCGGCGACGGGCTCGGCGGCGGCGTCTGCGTCGGCGCGGCGGCCGTGGCGCGCGCCCGGCCGCGCCCGATGATCCCCGCGATGATCGCGGTCGGCACCGGGAAGCCGCGTGGCCGCGCCGGCATCCCGCCAAGCCGGCACCACGCGAGGTCCAGCTCGTACATCGCGGCGAGCAGCGTCTCGGCGCCCTCGCCGGAGCCCGCCGCCCGCAGCGGTTCCGGCAGCCGCAGGTCGGCCGGCCACAGCCGGCGCAGCGGGTGCCCCTTCTGCTCCGCCACCGCCTGCACCGTGTAGCGGATCTCCGGGTCCAGCCACGGGACGATCGAGCCCGCCACGTCCTTGCGGACGACGTCCAGGTCGGCGGCCAGCAGCGCGGCGGCGACCATCCGCGGCTCGGTGTACGCCGGGTCGGCCGGGTCGCCCGGCAGGTCGCCGATGGCCTCGCTCAGCGTGTAGAACGCGTGCCGGAAGTTGTCGCCCGGCGAGCTCTCGTTCCGCAGCGCGGGCACGAGGTGCGGCGGGCACCGGGTCAGCCACTGCTGGACGATCGCCTGGTCCCCGTACGGGAGCGCCCCGTAGTCGACCGTCGGGTTGCTCAGCGTCGTCCCGAGGATCGCCAGCAGCGCGTCCGCCCGGGTCTGGAACCGCACGTCGTCGCGCAGCGCGCTCGCGACCGCCCACATCGTCCGCAGGACGACGACCGCCGCGTCCACGCGGCTGGCGCGCAGCCGCTCGGAGTACAGCCCGACCAGCGTCTCCAGCGCGGGCGGGGTCATCCAGCGCGGGCCGTCCACGTCCGGCAGCGGCTTGGCCCGGTACGGCTTCCACAGGTCCAGCATCTGCGCGTCCAGCCGGGCGTCGAACACCGGCGCGGTCGCGCACCACATCATCACGCCCCACGCGACCGCCACCGTGGACGGCGTCTCCTGCGTGAACTGCGACCACCAGTGCGGGTACTCCGGCGCGGGCAGCGCCGCCGCGGACTCCACGGTCGCGCGGACCCGCGCCGTCAGCTCGCCGGCGAAGCCGTGGCCGACGAACGGCAGCGACGCGGGCGGGTCGTAGGAGAAGTCGGGCCCGGCCGGGATCACGTGCGGCGGCAGCTGCGGGACCTGCATCCCGCCCTGCTGCGCGGGCCGCGCCGCCATCCGCACGGCGGGCGTCCGAGGCGGCGGGCACAGGTACCACTGGCCGTCCGACGGGTGCAGCCGGTACCACCGGGCCCACGCGCCGAACAGCCACCACGTCCCGTCCGGCAGGACGAGCATGCGGCCGGCGATGGCGTGATGGCGCTGCTGAGGAGGCGCCGACGGCCACCATTGGGCGGCCACCATCGCCCTCGTGTCGCGCTCGGCCTCCGCGAACGGATCCTGCCCCATCCGGGGGTTGGGCGGCGGAGCACTGCCATAGCCCGGTCCCCACACCACGTGGGTCATGGTAGTCAGACGGAACGCCCCAGATTTCCCCCCGAGCCGCCCGCCGCGAATACCCGCAGGTCAGCGCCTACCGTCCCGCGCAAACCCGTCGATCTGCCCGTCCGCCGGGGCAGCCGGCGGGGGCGTCAGCGCCAGGTGGCGCGGCCGTGGCGCTCGGCCTTCTGCATGTAGACGTCGGGCGTGTGCTGGAGGACGAGGCGGTCGCCGTCGTTCAGCTCCCGGACGATCTTGCCGGGCGTGCCCGCCACCAGGACGCCCGAGGGGATCTGCTTGCCGGGCGGCACCAGCGCGCCGGCGGCGATGAGCGTGCCCGCCCCGATCCGGGCGCCGTTCAGCACGATGGCGCCGATGCCGATCAGCGAGCCGGTCTCGACGTGCGCGCCGTGCACCATGGCCTTGTGCCCGAGGCTGACCCGGTCCTCCAGGACGGCGGGCATCCCCGGGTCGGCGTGCAGGCAGCTGAGGTCCTGGATGTTGCACTCGTCGCCGACGACGATCTCCTCGTCGTCGCCGCGCAGCACCGAGCCGTACCAGACGCTGGACGCCCGGCCGAGCGTCACGCGTCCGACGACCACCGCTCCGGGCGCCACCCACGCCTCGGCGTGGATCTTCGGCTCGTCCTCGCCCAGCGACCCCACATAGCTCATGCGCCCGATGCTAGGCCGTGCCCGGATCCGGCCGGGGGCCGGGGAGGCGGGGTCGGGCACGGGGTCGACGGGATGTCGGATTCGGTGGATGTCGCGCGACACGGCGGCGCAGGTGAGGGCGTTTTTTCGCGAAATTGGGTAGTTTGTCGCCTCCAGCCAGATGAAGAAACGGCAGCGAGAAGGGCGTTCCGGTTGCGCGAGCGGGGCGGATCGCACGAGAGTCGATGCTGACGTTTCTGCTGTGGGCCCGCTGACCGGCGGGTGAGGATTCGCAAACCGACCCTGACGGGGTGATACCCCCGCCAACGACCCCCCAAGGCATCATGAGCAACGAAGCCGAAATCCTGCCGAACCTCCTTCAAGACGAGTCCTTCGAGATCGTCATGCGCGGCTACAACCGCCGCCAGGTCGACGACTACATCGCCCGCGCCCAGCAAAAGCACCGCGAGCTGGAGGCCCGGCTCGCGCGCGCCCAGGACGACGCCGAGCGCGTCCGCCGGGAGATGGCCGAGGTGCGCGAGGCCCGCAAGCCCACCGGCGACGACCTGAGCGACCGGCTGCGCCAGATCATCAACCTCGCCGAGGACGAGGCGCAGGACAAGGTCGCCGAGGCCGAGGCCAAGGGCGCCGAGATCCGCAAGGACGCCGAGCAGGAGTCCAAGCGCATCATCGACGAGGCCCGCGCGCACGCCGACAAGAACCTCTCCCAGGCCCAGGAGAAGGCCGACCACATGCTGGCCGCCGCCAAGAAGGAGTCCGACAGCGTGCTGTCGGCCGCCAAGCAGGAGGCGGAGCAGACGGTGACGAGCGCGCGGCTGGAGGCCGAGCGCACGCTCACCGCGTCCGAGCGCCGCGCCAGCGTGATCAACGAGGGCGCCACCCAGCGGCTCACCTCGCTGACCAAGAACCACACGCAGGCGCTGCAGCGGCTCACCGAGATCAGCGAGACCCTGCACCGGCTGCTGACCGCCGAGAACGAGGCGGGCCCGCTGGAGAAGATGGTCGAGGACGCCGTCCGGCAGACGCCGCCGCGCAAGCAGCCGGCCGCCGCCCCCGCCCAGCCGGTCCCCGCGCAGCCCGCCCCCGCCGCCGCGGCCGGCCCCAAGCCGCCCGCGCCGTCCACCGCGACCGGGCCGAAGCCGATCGTGGCCAAGCCGGTCGCCGCTCCGGCGCCGTCGATGAAGAAGCCGGAGCCGGACGGCCCGGCCACCGGCACGGGCACGGGGCCGCAGGTCCCGCCGCCCGCGAAGGCGCCGCGTCCGATCGAGGACACCGACGGCGGCCCGTCCGGCGGCCACGCCCCGATCGTCCCCCCGGCCCCGCGCGGGCCCGCCGACCCGAGCTGATCCCCAGCCCCGGCGGAAACGTCACCCGCTCCCCGAACGGTGGGGGCCGGGCCCCGCCCGGGGGCCCCCGGGCGGTGCGGCGGCGGGGGCGGGGGGGCGCCCCCCGCCCCCCCCCCGGGGGCGGGGCGGCGGCCCGCCCGGCCCCCGGCCCCGCACCGC